>NZ_JADDKI010000146.1:0-17836 GCF_015356725.1 Dietzia sp. SYD-A1 | reverse complement strand
ACGGGGTGGTGCTCCTCGTTCCCAGTGAGTGGGGCAACACCCGATCCGCTCGGCTGGCAGCCGCGGCGGAGGGGCTGGGGGTGGCTCCGCGGATCGTCCGCTCCGCACTGGTGACCGCCGACGCTCTGCCCTCCTCGTCAGCCCGCTGGGCCGTGTGCGTGGAGGCATCCGAGGCCCGGACCATGGTGAGTCTCGTGGAACGCACACGCGGGGAACTGACCCTGATCGACCGGGCCCTCGTCCACCGCTGGGACCCGCGCCGGGATTCGATGCGCGACGACGAGGTCTCCCGTGTGATCGATGCGGTGACCGCCCTCCGACGGGCGAGGCGTGAGGCGGGCACCGGTTCGACTGAGGTTCTGGCTCGTGGACGCAACTGCGAGCGAGTGGTGGACGCCTGCGATCAGGCCCGATTGCTGTCCTTCGTCGTGCCGGAGACCGCTCCGGTCGAGGCGGCACTGCGACTGCACGAGGATGTCTGAGGCTGCTCGGGCCGGCGATGAGGAGGGAACCGAACGCGGTCGCAGCGGCGTCGAACACTGTGACGGACCCACGAGGGGGCCGCAGGACGACAAGGGGAGGACGAGATGGCCGGTTTCAACACCCACATCGGGACCATGGACACCGCGGCCAGGCGGGTCGACGAGGTCAACATGGAGATCGATCGACTACTCGGGAACGTCCGGGACTCGGTGTCGCAGCTCGGGGGATCTGTGTGGCGGGGTGCGGCGCAGGCGCGGTTCGCCACCATCATGACGGAGTGGCAGCAGCAGAGCGCCAAGCTCAACTCCGCCCTGGCGGGCATCTCGGAGACGATGCGGGTCAACAGCACCTCGTTCGACGCCGCTGATCAGGACTCCGCGCAGGCCATCAGCAGAATCGGCGCCTCCGGGCCTCTGAACATCTGACCACCCATCCTCGAATCGGGAGAATACTCATGACCTCAGGACAGATCACCTACAACCACGGCCCGATCGAGGCGTTGGTCGGCCAGGTCGGCTCGGCCTCCACCGCGTTGCGGACCACCCTCGATGACCTCAAGACATACCTCGCGCCGCTCGTCGCCGAATGGGAGGGCGACGCCGCCGTCGCCTACCACGCCCACCAGAACGACTGGGACCAGGCGGCGGCAGCTCTTCAGGCGATGCTCGCGGAGATCTCGCGGGCAGCGAGTCAGGGCAACCAGGGAATGGCCGATGCCGACCGCCGCGCCGCCCAGGGGTGGGGTTGACCCGCGCGGCGGGTATGACGATCGCGGTCTGAATGATCGAGTCCTGGCGGGCCGCCGCCCTGCGGTTCGTGGGCCCCGGTAGCCGAGTGTCCGGTGACCGGGGTCGGCGGCCTTTTCCGGGCGGTGATCGGGAGATCAGGCGGGGATCATCGACGCCCCACGTGCAGCACACCGTTCTTGCGCCTGTAACAGCATGAGGGGGTCGTGTCATCGCGCCCCCGCGAAAGTGGATGGGCCCGCTCGGCCCTGACCTCTCTCCCACGACGCGATGCGCGGCCCCGGGGACTCCTCTGCCGTGCCGAGGTGCAGGGTGTCGTAGATCACCACGGGATCCGGGGTGAGGTAGTCCGACCCGCCCCGGCCCGCGGCACCCCCGACCGGATGCAGGCGAGGCAAGGCTGGCCTACCGTCGCGAGCAGAGCCGGGTCGATCACCCGGCGGACGCGAACCACGGGAGGACCCATATGTACGTCACCCACGATCCGTCGACCGGGACGACCGACAGCGAGTACGACCAGACCGACGACGTCGACGGGATCCTGTCCACCGTCACCACTGGCTTCGACTCCTGGCGCGCCACCGACGTCGCGGAGCGGGCGAGGATCCTCCTGGCCATCGCGGACGCGTTCGAGGAGCACACCGAGGAGTTGGCCAAGGCCATCACCACCGAGATGGGCAAGCTCCCCGACCAGGCGCAGGGAGAGGTCCAGCTCGCCGCCTCGATCTACCGCTGGTACGGCGAGCACGGCCCCGAGCTGCTGGAGCCCGAGACGTTGGACGTGCCCGGGGCCCGCCTCAACCGCGTGACCCACGAGCCGGTCGGGCCCCTGGTCGGCGTGATGCCGTGGAACTACCCCTACTACCAGGTGGCCCGGTTCGCGGCCCCCAACCTGCTGCTCGGCAACACCATCGTGCTCAAGCACGCCAGCATCTGCGCGCGCTCGTCCGCGGCCATCGAGAAGGTGCAGCGCGCGGCCGGGCTTCCGGAGGACGCGTACGTCAACGTCTACGCCTCCAGCGACACGGTCGCCGAGATGATCGCCGACCCCAGGATCAAGGGCGTCTCGCTCACCGGCAGCGAGGGCGCCGGCGCCGCCGTGGCCAAGGTGGCGGGGGAGAACCTCACCACCAGCGTGCTGGAACTGGGCGGTTCGGACCCGCTCATCGTCCTGGACACCGACGACCTCGACGAGCTGGTCGAGACCGTCGGCAAGGCGCGTCTGTCGAACTGCGGGCAGGCCTGCAACTCACCCAAGCGGATGTTCGTGCCCGAAGACATGAAGGACGAGTTCGTGGGCAAGCTCCGCGACCTGTACGAGGGGACGAAGGTCGGCCCCGCGGCCGACGAGGGGACCGCGCTCGGGCCCCTGTCCTCGGAGGACGCCCGCGACGGGGTGGTCGAACAGGTCGAGCGCGCCGTCGACCAGGGTGCGACCCTCGTGACCGGGGGCCGCGCGATCGACCGCCCGGGCGCGTTCATGGAGCCCACCGTCCTCACCGGCATCACCCCGGAGATGGACGCCTACACCGAAGAGATCTTCGGCCCCGTGGCCATGGTCTACGGCTACGACTCCCTCGACGAAGCCGTGCGGATCGCCAACGACACCCCCTTCGGACTGTCCGGCTCGGTCTGGGGGACCGACACCGGCAAGGCCTCCGAGGTGGCCGAGCGGCTCGAGGTGGGTATGGCCTACGTCAACGAGCACGGCACCACCATGGCCGGCCTGCCCTTCGGCGGCGTCAAGCGCTCCGGCTACGGCCGGGAGCTCGGACGCTGGGGCCTCGGCGAGTTCGTCAACGTCCGCCTCCAGCGGGTCCACTGACACCGACGTAGTACTCCGGCGACGCATCGCACCCACTCCGGCCGGGGGCACTCACCGCCCCGGCCGGAGTGCGTCCGCCTACCCTCGGCGGTCGACCCCTCACCAAAGGAGCGCCATGACCGCCGCGACACCGCACCCGCCCCTCACCGTCAGCCCCGAATGGCTGCACCAGCACGTCGACGACGCCGACCTCGTCGTCGTCGACGCCACCGCCCACCTCCGCGTGCCCACCGACGGCCCCGCCGTTCTCACGTCCGGGGCGGAGTCCTACCGCCCCGAGCACATCCCGGGCGCCGTGTTCGCCGACCTGCTGGTGGACTTCGCCGACCCGGACGCCCCCCAGCCCTTCACCGCGCCGGACCACGAGCGGTTCGCCGCGGCCGCCGGCGCCCTCGGCATCGGCGACGGCGCGACCGTGGTCGTCTACGACCAGCACGACGGCTTCTGGGCCACTCGCTTCTGGTGGCACCTGCGCTACGAGGGCTTCGAGAACGTCACGGTGCTCGACGGCGGGCTGCCCGCCTGGAAGGCAGCCGGATACGACGTGACCGACGTGGTCCCCGACCTCACCCCGCGCACCTTCACCGGCACGCGCCGCCCCGAGCTGTTCCGCTCCACCCGGGACGTCGCCGACGCGCTCGACGACGAGCGGACCGTCCTGGTCAACGTCCTGGACGAGGCCACCTACCGCGGCGAGGTGGACACCTACGCCCGCCGCGGCCACATCCCCGGCAGCATCAACCTGCCGGTCTTTACGCTCCGCGACCCCGAGACCGGCACTCTCCGCCCGACCGAGGAGCTGCGCCGCGAGTTCGAGGCCGCGGGCCTGCTCGACGACGACCGGACCGTCGTGACCTACTGCGGCGGCGGCATCGCGGCGACCGGGGTCGCGCACGCCCTGGCACTCGTCGGCCGCGACGACGTCGCGGTGTACGACGGCTCCATGAACGCGTGGGCCGGCGATCCGGACCTGCCGCTGGTCACCGGCGACTCGCCCCGCTGAGTCGAGTCACCCCGGAGCTGATCCACCCCTGAGCTGATCTACTCCTGAGGCGGGTCAGCGCACGACGGCGTACGCCTGCGCGAGGTGCGCGATCTTCTGCGCGCGGGCCAGCCGCGGCAGGTCCGCGCCGTCGCGGCACCGCTCGCCCCCGGGGCCCAGCTCGTCGATCACGGACCCGGCCCAGGAGACGTCGGCGGCCGAGGGGGACAGCACCTCGTTGATGTACGGGGCCTGGTCCACCCGCAGGCACAGCTTGCCGGTCATGCCCATCTCGACCGCGTGCTCGGCGGCGTCCATGAGGACCTGGGTGTCGTTGGAGATGGTGGGACCGTCGATCGGCGGGGCCACCCGGGCGACCCTGCTGGACACGACGAACTGCGACCGGGTGTAGGCCAGGGCGATCTGCGAGGAGCCGATGCCGGTGTCGCGGCGGTAGTCGCCGATGCCGAAGGCCAGGCGCACCACCTGGTCGGTCTTGGCGATCTCCGTGGCGGCGGCCAGACCGTCGGCGGACTCGACCAGCGCGACGATCGGGGTGTCGGGGGCCAGCCGGGCGGCGGTGAGCGAGACGTGCTCCGGGTTCTCCGTCTTGGCCAACATCACCCCGTCGAGTCCGGGGCAGTGGCCCAGCGCCATGAGGTCCTTCTCCCACTCGGGGGAGCGGACGTCGTTGATCCGGACCCACGCGTGGTTGCCGGCCTCGAGCCACTGGCGGACCTCGCGACGGGCACGCTCCTTCTCCGACTGGCGGCACCCGTCCTCGACGTCCAGGACCACGACGTCCATCTCGGACTCCGCGGCCGCGTCGAAGCGCTCGGACTTGTCTGCCGGCAGGAGCAACCACGAACGGGCGATCGTGGGCGGGATGGTCGACATGGGGCTCATCGGTACCGGTCATCCTTTGCTCGGGGAACGGATCAACGCGGGACGGGCGGGTCTCGCGGCAACCTCCCCACGATACGCCGGGGTCGATGCGAGGTACCAGGCGGGAAGCGGTGCCAGGGGGCGTGACCCCGGGCCCACTGGGTAAGGATAGGCTGACCTATATTCAGCCGGATGAGGACGGAGGCGCACGATGATCACCCATGCCCGGCCCCATGCCGCCGTGAGCGCAGCGTTCGACGAGAGGCCGGCCGAGTGATGGGAGCGGTCTCACCACCGAGCCGCGCACCTCGCCCCGAGCCGCGCGGCAGCTATCGGGCTTTCACCGTCACGGTCACGGCGGCGGTGTCGCTGACCCCGCGGATGCGCCGGATCACGCTCCACGCGCCTCAGCTCACCGACTATGAGCTCCTGCGCCCGGATGACTTCTTCGCGCTGCTGATCCCCGGCCCGGCAGGGCTCGACCTTCCCGCTGACGGCCTGGTCGGATCGTCACCTCGAGGAGTGGCGGACCTGATCGGTGACCGATGCCGGCCCGAGCTGCGGTGGTACACCGTCCGCGCCCACCGTCCGGACGTCGGTGAGGTCGATGTCGACATCGTGCTCCACGGCGACCACGGCGACCACGGCGACCACAGCGACCACGACCACGCGGCGAGCGGCCCGGGCGGCCGCTGGGCCGCCACCGTCACTCCCGGGGACGTCGCCGGTTTCGTCGAGGGCAACGGCCTGTACAGCCCCACCGACCCGTCAGGGCGCCAGGTGTTCTTCGCCGATGTGACCGCCCTTCCCGCGCTGTCGTCGATACTCACCTCCCCGGAGCCGGCCCCCGGCGTCGCGGCTCTCGGGAGCCAGGCCACGGCACACATCGAGGTGGACCACGACTCCGACATCCACCCGATCGCCACAGGAGCCACCGTGCACTGGCACGTGAGAGACGGGGGCCCACCTGGGCTGTCGATCCCCCGTGTCCTCGACGGCGTCGCGCCGGAAGAGATCAGCTACGCGTGGATCTGCGCGGAGGCCTCGCTCGTGCAGGAGGCGCGCCGCTTCCTCATCGCGCAGGGCGGGGTGGCGAAGGAACTGATCACGTTCAGCGGCTACTGGCGTCAGGGCGAGGCACGCACCTGACATGACGACCACCGATTCGCGGGGCACCGGCGTGCCCACCCGCTCCCGGACCGTCCCCCCTCGGGGAGTGGCGGGCACCACCACCCGACGCTCGGCCGGACTCATCGTCCTCCTGGCGGTGCTGGCGGTCGCCGTACTGGTCAGCGTGGCGGTCGGGTCCAAGGACATCCCGCTGTCCACGGTGCTGGAGGCGTTCCGGTACCACGATCTCGCGATCGACGAGCACTTCATCGTGTGGGAGATGCGGCTGCCGCGGACGCTGACCGGCCTCGCGGTCGGTGCCGGGCTCGCGGTGTCGGGTGCACTCATCCAGGCGTTGACGCGTAATCCGCTCGCCGACCCGGGAATTCTGGGGGTGAACGCCGGGGCGGCGTTCTTCGTCGCACTGGGCGTCGCGGTCTTCGGGGTGTCCTCGATCGCCGGGTATGTGTGGTTCGCGTTCCTCGGGGCCCTGGTGGTCACGGTGGGGGTGTACCTGGTCGGATCGGCCGGCCGGGGCCCGGCGGACCCGGTGCGGTTGACGCTCGCGGGCGTGGCTCTCGGCGCGGTGCTCTCCGGCATCACCCTGGGCATGACTCTGGTGGACCCGGGGGCGTTCGACCAGATGCGGCACTGGAACGCCGGGTCGATCGCCGGCCGCGGCTATGACGTGCTGCTTCCGGTGCTGCCGTTCCTGATCCTCGGAGTACTGCTGGCCGTGGGCGCGGCGACAGCGCTCAACGCGATCGCCCTCGGCGACGATCTCGCGACATCCCTGGGGACCCGGGTCGCGCTCACCCGGGCCATGGTGGTCGTCGCGGTGACGCTGCTCGCCGGAGGAGCGACGGCGATCGCCGGTCCCCTTCTGTTCGTGGGGTTGATGGTTCCGCACATCGCCCGGTGGATCACCGGGCCGGAGCAGCGCTGGATCATCGCCTACTCGGTGGTGATGGGGCCGATCCTCGTGATCGTCTCGGACGTCCTCGGTCGCCTGGTGATCCGTCCCGGTGAAATGCCCGTCGGGATCGTCACCGCATTCGTCGGCGCGCCTGTCCTGATCGCCCTGATCCGACGCAAGAAGGCGAGCGGGCTATGAGCAGCGACATCGCCAGCGGAGCCTCGCGGGTGGACTTCGGGGCACGGCAGGTGCAGTGGCGGCGTCACGGTGTCTCCGTCCGGTTCCCCCTCCGGGCCCTCCTCGTCTGCGCCGCCCTCGCGGTCCTGCTGGGCGTCGGTGCGGTGGTCGGCCTGACGGTCGGTAGCTACGCCGTCGACCTCGGCCGACTGGTCGACGTGCTGACCGGTACTGACGGGACCTTCGCCCGGACCGTGGTGCTGGAGTGGCGGGCCCCACGCGTGCTGGCCGCCGTCGTGTTCGGCGCGGCCCTCGGCGCCTCCGGCGCGGTGTTCCAGTCCGTGACCCGCAACCCGTTGGCGAGTCCTGACGTCATCGGGTTCGCCACGGGCTCGCACACCGGGGCGATCGTCGTGCTCATCGTCCTCGGGGGTGGCTACACCCAGGTGGCCTCAGGGGCGCTGGTGGGTGGCGTGGCCACCGCCGCGGTGGTCTACCTGCTGGCGTACCGGGGCGGGATCACCGGATTTCGGTTCATCATCGTCGGCATCGGGGTCTCGGCCATGCTCACGGCATTCAACAGCTGGCTGCTGTTGCGCGCCCAACTCGAGGTCGCGATGAGCGCCGCGGTGTGGGGTGCCGGGTCGCTGAACGGGATCACCTGGGAACAGACGGGTGTGGCCACCGCGGTCGTGATGGTGCTCATGCTGGTCCTCGGACTGCTGGCTCGGCCGATGCAGCAGATGCAGCTCGGCGACGACGCGGCGAGAGCCATCGGCATCCGGGTCGAACCCTCGCGACTGGGTCTCATCATCGTGGGCGTCGCGCTGACCGCCGCCGTCACCGCCGCCGCCGGACCCATCTCGTTCATTGCCCTGGCCGCGCCGCAGGTCGCCCGCCGTCTCGCCCGCACGCCCGGGATCACCCTCTGGCCGTCCGCGGTCGTCGGGGCCGTCCTGCTGCTGGCCTCCGACCTGGTCGCCCAGCACGCGCTACCTCAGACGCTGCCGGTGGGGGTGGTGACCGTCGTCATCGGCGGAACGTATCTGACCTGGCTACTGATTCACGAGATAAGGAAGCTCCCATGAGCCTGCCTCCGTTGCGCGCCGAGGACATCACGGTCGGATACGACACACGGGTCATCTCCGAGGGGTTGTCGGTCTCCGTCCCCGAGGACTCGTTCACGGTCATCATCGGCCCGAACGCCTGCGGCAAGTCCACTCTGCTCCGCGCCCTGTCACGGCTGCTCGCGCCCGCCAGGGGTCAGGTGATCCTGGACGGACGCGACATCCGCTCCTACAAGGCCAAGGAGGTCGGGCGGCGCCTGGGGCTGCTGCCACAGAGTTCGCTCGCGCCCGACGGGATCACCGTCGCCGAGCTGGTGGCCCGCGGTCGCAACCCCTATCAGGGGTTCCTGCGCCAGTGGTCGACCGCGGACGAGGAGGCCGTCGCGGCCGCACTGGCCGCAACGGAGACCACCGAGCTGTCCGCGCGCCTGGTGGACGAGCTCTCCGGCGGACAGCGTCAACGCGTCTGGGTCGCCCTGGTGCTCGCGCAGCAGACCCCGTTGCTGTTGCTGGACGAGCCCACCACGTTCCTGGACATCGCCCACCAGATCGAGCTCATGGAGATGTTCACCGACCTGCACCACCAGGGCAGAACCCTGGTCGCGGTGCTCCACGACCTCAACCAGGCGGCCCGCTACGCCACCCACCTGATCGCGATGCGAGAGGGGAGGGTGATGGCCACCGGTGCCCCCGAGGAGATCCTCACGGAGGAGCTCGTCCACGAGGTCTTCGGGCTGCGGTGCCGCGTGGTCCCCGACCCCGTCGCGGGAACACCCCAGGTCATCCCACTCGGACGTGACCGACGACAGAGAACGATCCACACGCAGAAGGAGACCCGCACACTATGAGAACGACACTGCGCCGCACCGTCGGTGCCCTGCTCGCCACCACCCTCGCCGTCGGACTGTCCGCCTGTAGTCCGGGCGACGCGCCCACCGCCGGCGGTGGGAACCCCGGTTCCGACGGCGACGGGTCTGCGTTCCCGGTGACGGTCGAGCACGAGTTCGGGGAGACCACGATCGAGTCCGAGCCCCAGCGGGTGGTGACCCTCGGATGGGGCGATGTCGACAACGCGATCGCCCTCGGCGTCAACCCGGTCGGCTACGCGCGTAGCGCGGATTATCCGGGACTGCAGCCCTGGGCCCGGGACGCGGCCGGTGAGATCGACGCGGTGGACCTCGGTAGCGCCAGCGAACCGGACTACGAGAGGATCGCGTCGCTGGAACCGGATCTGATCATCGATGTGCAGGGCGGTACGGACGACGAGCAGTACTCGAGGCTGTCCTCGATCGCGCCCACGGTCGCCCGACCGGCGGGGACGAACGTGTGGCAGGTGAATCGTGCGCCCGCGACCCGGCAGATCGCCCGGGCTCTGGGCCGGGTCGAGGAGGGGGAGCAGCTGCTCACCGAGCTGGAGGAGCACATCGCTCGGACCACGGCCCGGTACCCGCAGCTGGAGGGCAAGACCGGGACCGCGGTGCTCGTCTCCGACCCGGGCACGTACTACGGGTTCCAGAACAGGGACGGGCGCGGGGAGTTCATCGAGACCATCGGGATGCGGCTACCCGAGTCGATCGCAGCCCGGGACGACGGGTCCAGCTTCAGCGTGCAGGTGGCGTCCGAAGAGGTGGCGATGCTCGACGGCGACGTGGTCCTGTTCCTCACCGACGACCAGAACTTCGTCCCGACCGAGTACAACCAGTTGTTCGGTCGATTCTCCGCAGAGCTCCTGACCCTGACCTCGACAGAACGCCAGGCCATCTCCGTCAACACCCCACTGTCGATCTCGTACGCTCTCGACACCCTGGTGCCCCGCATCGCCGACGCGGTCCGGGACTGAACGCCGCGGCGTCGGCAGCCGGCGGGCACTCAGGACGCTTCCTGTCCGCATTAATGGACGCGTGTCTTGACTACCCCCTGTGAGCGCGGCACGCTGTGGCGGGTGAGTACCCGACCACCGTCCGACGCCCCCGCGATCGAGGCGGAACACCTCGTCAAGAAATTCGGCGACTTCACCGCCGTCGATGACATCTCCTTTACCGTGCCCCCCGGAACGGTCCTGGGACTGCTGGGTCCCAACGGATCCGGTAAGACCACCACCATCCGCATGATGACCACGCTGAGCCCGCCCACCTCGGGCACCGCGCGGGTCGCCGGCCACGACGTGACGACCGCGCCCGCCGAGGTGCGCAAGGCCATGGGGTTGACCGCACAGGCGGCCACCGTCGACGAGTTGCTCACCGGGCGCGAGAACCTCCGTCTGATCGGGGACCTGTACGGGCTGCCCAAGAAGAGGGTGAAGTCGCGCGCCGACGAGTTGCTGGAGAAGTTCTCACTGAGCGACGCCGCGACCCGGGTGGCCAAGAGCTACTCGGGGGGCATGCGGCGCCGGCTCGACCTGGCCGCCAGCCTCGTCGCGGCCCCGCCCGTGCTGTTCCTCGACGAGCCCACCACCGGGCTCGACCCCCGGTCGCGCAACGAACTCTGGGACGTGCTGCGTGACCTGGTCCGGGACGGCACGACGCTGCTGCTCACCACCCAGTACCTCGACGAGGCCGATCAACTGGCCGATCGGGTGATCGTGATCGACCACGGCAGAGTGATCGCCGAGGGCACACCGTTGCAGCTCAAGGACCGGTCCGGTGCCGCCAGCCTGGTCATCACCGTCTCGCGACCAGATGACGTGGACGAGGCCGTGCGGGTCCTCGACGGAAGGATCGGGGAACTGCACGTCGACCGCGACGCACGCCGGCTCACCGCGCCGTCGGAGGGCGTCTCGGCGCTGGCGGGGATCGCCGCCGCCTTCACCGAGGCCGGGATCGAGCTCGACGACATCGGCCTCCAGCGCCCCAGTCTGGACGACGTCTTCCTGTCCCTCACCGGCCGGAGGGCCGAGGACCCGGAGAGCTCGCCTGACACCGCGGACGCCGACACCATCGAACAGGAGAACCGGGTATGAGCACCGTCGCCGACCCCGCCCACACCTCGGCCACCCATGAGCGGTTCGCGATGCCGGACCGCCCCGACGGGCCGCCGCTGAGCCGCCAGATCTCCGCGCTGGTGCGCCGCAACCTCTTCCACATCCGCCGCCAGCCCGAGAACCTGGCGGATGTCACCATCCAGCCGGTGATGTTCGTGCTGCTGTTCGCCTACGTCTTCGGCGGGGCGATCGCCGTGGCCGGCGGTGTGAACTACCGCGAGTGGCTGCTCCCGGGGATCATGGCGCAGACCATGGCGTTCTCCTCGTTCGTCGTGGCCTCCGGCCTGTGCAACGACCTCAACAAGGGGATCATCGACCGCTTCCGGTCGCTGCCCATCCAGCGGGCGTCGATCCTCATCGCGCGCAGCGCCTCGAGTCTCATCCACTCCTCAATCGGCGTGGTGGTGATGTCGCTGACGGGTCTCATCGTGGGCTGGCGGATCCGGAGCGGGCTCGTCGACGCGGTGCTGGGTTACCTCATCCTGCTGGGCTTCGGCTTCGTCATGATCTGGATCGGCATCGTCGTGGGTTCCCGCCTCAAGACCATCGAGTCGGTCAACGGCGTCATGTTCACGACGATCTTCCCCATCACGTTCCTCGCCAACACCTTCGCGCCGCCGGAGTCGATGCCGGTGTGGCTGCGTCCGGTCGCCGAGTGGAACCCGCTGGCCTCGGTCGTCCAGGCGATGCGTGAGCTCTGGGGCAACGCGCCGGCCGTGGGGCCGGACGCCGCGCTGCCGTTGCAGCACCCGGTGCTGGCCTCGCTGCTGTGGATCGTCGGTCTGACGGTGATCATCGCGCCGATCGCCGTCAAGGCCTTCGACGCCCGCACGCGGGACTGACCCGCGGACCGGCCCGCCTCGTGGCAGGTCGTCGTCAGGACTTCTTCTTGGGGGAGACCCGGATGGTGATGGTCCCGACCACGGGCTCCACGCCGGCGTCGTCGACGAAGCGCAGGGGGACCTCGACGTCCCGGCCGCTGGTGAAAGCCGCGAAATCGGGGATGTCGGTCCATTCGGCCGTGACCGTCATGCCGCCGGTCGACTTGGCCGGGTAGCGCACGTTCATCCCCACGGGGATCCAGCGGTGGGTGGCCGGCACGGTGGCCTCGGCGAGCATGCCCATCGCCATCTCGGCCAGGTTGCACGCCGCGATCACGTGGAAGGTGCCGATGTGGTTGCGGTTGCCCCACCAGCCGGGGCCGCGGACGACGCACCGGCCGGGGCGCAGCTCCACCACGTGCGGCAGGACGGTCCGGAAGTAGGGCGCCTTGAGGCTCACGGCCGCGCTGAACAGGCGCGAGCCCAGCGGGAGGCGGGTCGCCTTCTGCCACAGGCGGAACGTCGGGGTGGGTGCGGAGGCGGAGGGCGCGGTGTCGGTCACCGCCCCGATGTTACTCCCCGGTAGGTTCGCGGTGGTGCGGGCCGCCGGATCAGCCGCCGGATCATTCCGGTTCAGGCCAGGATGCGCGTGCCCTGGCGGAGCAGCTCGTGCAACCGCGCCTGATCCGCCTCGGGTTCGTCGACCCAGCGGCGGTAGGCCGAGAGGGCGATCCCCAGGGCGGCGTGGGCGGTGGCGGCGGGGATGAGGTCGTGCACCGACTCCCCGCGGCGCGCGGCGACGAACTCGGCCACGGCGCTACGCCAGTCCGCGTACATGAGCGTCGAGTGGGCCTGGAGTTCGTCGACCCCGAGCAGTAGTCCCATCCGCAGGCGGTGCACCTGCGTCTCGGAGTCCGGGAAGGTGTTGAAGGTGACCAGGGCGTCCGCGAGCGCGTCCCTCAGCGGGGTGGCGGCCGGGATCCGGGCGAGCTGGCGACGCATCCCGTCCATCTGGATGTCGAACTCGCCCCACGCGATCGCGGCCTTGCCGGGGAAGTAGCGAAACAGCGTCCGCCGGGAGATGTGGGCGGCCTCGGCGATCTCGTCGACACTGGTCGCCTCGTATCCCTGGCGGTCGAAGAGCCTGAGCGCCACGGTCACGATCGAGGCTCGCGTCGTGGACGGTCGCCGTCCGGGCGCGCGACTGTCGTTCGGCTCCGTCATCTCCGTGGCTCCGTCATCCCCGTGGCTCAGTCATTCCCATGATCGCCAAGCCTAGAGGCATCCCGGGGACGGGTTGTGCGCAGACCATTGCATTTGGCACTAGGTGTCAATATGATGCAGATCTCACCGTGTGCGGTGAGTCACCCAACCCGCTGACGAGAGGAATCGCCGTGGACAACGCCCAGAACACCGAGGTAGTGCTGGAGGAGGCCCTCATCGAGGAGGTCTCGATCGACGGCATGTGCGGGGTCTACTGAGATGACCTCGGCAGCAGCGCCGGCCGGCGCCGGACAGGACGCCGCGCCCGCGGCCTTCGACCTCGACGCCGGCTGGCGCCTGCACCCCGGAGTGGCCCTTCGTCCCGAGCCGTTCGGGGCTCTGCTCTACCACTTCCACACCCGCAAGCTCAGCTTTCTCAAGTCGCCGACCATCGTCGAGGTGGTCCGCGCCCTCGCCGATCACCCCACCGCCCGCGAGGCGTGTGCTGCCGTCGGGGTGTCGATCGACGACCCCGCGACCGCCCGCCTGTACCTGCACGCGCTCGGCCAGCTCGCCGCATCGCGCATGATCGAGGAGACCCCATGACCAGCACCCTCAGCCGCCCGGACGCCCCCTCGACGAGCACGGCCCCCGCTCCCGTCGGCCGCCTGGTGGACCAGTTCGAGCGTGGCCTCGACGCCCCCATCTGCCTGACCTGGGAGCTCACCTACGCCTGCAACCTGGCGTGCGTGCACTGCCTGAGCTCGTCGGGCAAGCGCGACCCCCGGGAACTGAGTACCGAGCAGTGCAAATCGATCATCGACGAGCTGCAGCGGATGCAGGTCTTCTACGTCAACATCGGCGGTGGCGAGCCCACCGTCCGCCCCGACTTCTGGGAACTCGTCGACTACGCCACCAGCCACCAGGTGGGCGTGAAGTTCTCGACCAACGGCGTGCGCATCGACGAGGCCGTGGCGCAGCGCCTGGCCGCGAGCGACTACGTCGACGTGCAGATCTCCCTGGACGGCGCCACGGCCGAGGTCAACGACGCGGTCCGCGGCCCGGGCTCGTTCGACATGGCCGTCCGGGCCCTGGAGAACCTCAAGAACGCCGGGTTCACCGACGCCAAGATCTCCGTGGTGGTCACCCGCGAGAACGTCACCCAGCTGGACGAGTTCAAGGCGCTGGCGGACCGCTACGACGCGACCCTGCGCATCACCCGCCTGCGTCCCTCCGGCCGCGGAGCCGACGTCTGGGACGACCTCCACCCGCTGCCCGAGCAGCAGAAGGACCTCTACGACTGGCTGGTCGAGCACGGCTCCAACGTCCTGACCGGTGACAGCTTCTTCCACCTGTCGGCCTTCGGCGACGGACAGGGCTCGCTGCCCGGGCTGAACCTCTGCGGCGCGGGCCGCGTGGTGTGCCTCATCGACCCGATCGGGGACGTCTACGCCTGCCCGTTCGCGATCCACGAGGAGTTCCTCGCCGGCAACACCGTCTCCGACGGCGGCTTCGAGAGCGTCTGGCAGACCTCGGAACTCTTCCGCGAGCTGCGCGAGCCCCAGTCCGCCGGCGCGTGTGCGTCCTGCAACTTCTACGACAGCTGCCGCGGTGGGTGCATGGCGGCCAAGTTCTTCACCGGCCTGCCCATGGACGGGCCGGACCCGGAGTGCGTCCAGGGGTACGGCGAGGGGCTGCTCGCGGCCGAGCGCTCCATCCCCTCCCCGTCACAGGACCACTCCCGGGTCAAGGGCCTGGCAGCGCGCAAGCAGCCCACCGGCCCGGTCCCACTGACCCTCATCACCACCCCTCCGCGCAGGCCCACCAGCCTGTGCGACGAGTCCCCGGTCTGACCGGACCGGCCGACCCGCCCCACCGACCGCCTCCCTAAGGAGCCCTTCCCGTGTCACGCCTGTCCAAGATCGCCGAGGCCAACCCCTGGCGCACCAACCCCTGGTTCGAATCGGTCGCCGAGGCCCAGCGCCGCGCCAAGAAGAAGCTGCCCCGGAGCGTCTACATGGCGCTGGTTGCCGGCAGCGAGCAGGGCGTGACGATCGACGACAACACGGCCGCCTTCGCCGAACTGGGTCCCAAGCCGCACGTGATCGGAGCCAAGGCCGAGCGGGACATGGCCACCACGGTCATGGGCCAACCGATCAGCCTCCCGGTGATGATCTCGCCCACCGGCGTCCAGGCCGTGACCCCGGACGGTGAGGTCGACGTGGCCCGCGCGGCCGCCGCCCGCGGCACCGCGATGGGACTGAGTTCCTTCGCCTCCAAGCCGATCGAGGAGGTCATCGCCGCGAATCCGCAGACGTTCTTCCAGGTGTACTGGCTCGGCGGCAAGGAGAAGGTTCTCGAGCGACTGGAGCGGGCCAAGGCCGCGGGCGCGGCGGGCGTCATCCTCACCACCGACTGGTCGTTCTCCATGGGGCGCGACTGGGGTAGCCCGACCATCCCGGAGAAGCTCGACGCCAGGGCGATGCTCACCCTGGCCCCGGAGATCGCGGTGCGTCCGCGCTGGGCCGCCGAGTGGGCGCGCGACGTGGTGACCAACAAGCGTTTCCCCGACCTCACCACGCCGAATCTCGTGCACCAGGGGGAGATGGGTCCGACCTTCTTCGGGGCCTACGGCGAGTGGATGGGCACTCCTCCCGCGACGTGGGACGACATCGCGTGGGTGGTGGACAACTACGACGGGCCGGTCATGCTCAAGGGCATCACCCGCATCGACGACGCCCGGCGCGCGGTCGACGCCGGCGTCAGCGCCATCTCGGTCTCCAACCACGGCGGCAACAACCTCGACGGCACCCCGGCCTCGATCCGCTGCCTCGCGCCGATCGTCGACGCCGTCGACGGCCGGGTCGAGGTACTGATGGACGGTGGGATCCGACGCGGTTCCGACGTGGCCAAGGCGCTCGCCCTGGGCGCCCGCGCCGTGATGATCGGCCGCGCCTACCTGTGGGGCCTCGGCGCCAACGGGCAGGCCGGCGTCGAGAACGTCCTGGACATCCTGCGTTCGGGCCTGGACTCCAGCCTCATCGGTCTGAGCAAGTCCTCGATCTCCGAGCTGAGCAGGGACGACTACGTGATCCCCGACGGGTTCATGCGTCGCCTGGGAGAGTGACCAGGGGGCGGCCCGTCCGGACCACCCCGTTACGTCTGTAGAGAAGAAGGAATCGCAGTCCATGGGAGAGTTCGACGGCAAGGTCGTCTACATCACCGGCATCGCGCGCGGCCAGGGCCGCAAGCACGCCATCCGCTTCGCCCGGGAGGGGGCGAACATCATCGGGCTGGACCTGTGCGCATCCCCGTCCGAGTACGTCGGGTACAAGGCGGCCACCGAGGAGGACCTCGCGCAGACGGTCGAGAAGGTCCGTGCCGAGGGCGGGGAGATCCTCGCCGAGATCGGCGACGTCCGCGATCTGGCGTTTCAGCAGGACCTGGTCGCCCGCGGGGTCGATCATTTCGGCGGCCGCCTGGACGTGGTGATCGCCAACGCGGGAATCTGCAACTGGGGCAAGGTCTGGGAGATCGACGAGCAGCAGTGGCAGGACACGATCGACGTCAACCTCACGGGGTACTGGAAGACCCTCAAGGCCACCATCCCGCACATGCTCGCCGCGGACAACGGCGGGTCGATCGTCCTGGTGAGTTCCGTTGCGGGACTCAAGGCCATGCCGGTCCAGTCGCCGTACTCGGCGTCCAAGTACGGGGTGGTGGGTCTCGCGCAGACCGCGGCCAAGGAACTCGGCGAGCACCGGATCCGGGTCAACACGATCCACCCCTACGGTGTGCTGACCCCCATGGGTGCCGACGACCCCGCGGCCCACGACGTGTTCACCAACATGCCCCAGTTCCTCCCGCACTTCACGCCGATCCTGGGGATGGGGATGGCCACCACGGACGACATCTCCGACTCGGTGTTGTTCCTCGCCTCGGACGCCTCCCGCACCATCACCGCGTCGACCTTCACCGTCGACATGGGCGCGATCAAGGTCTGACCATCGATCCCGGCCTGACCATCGAGCCCGGTCTGGCTGTGCTGCCGCTCGGTGCCACCGAGCAGCACGGCGCGCACCTGCCCACCCAGACGGACACGCTGCTGGCCACCTCGGCCGCGCAGGCCCTCGCGGGCGACGGCGTCCACGTGCTCCCCGCCCTCGCGTTCGGCGCGAGCGGGGAGCACCAGTCGTTCCCCGGCACGGTGTCCATGGGAACGGAGGTCCTGGCGCAGGCGCTGGTCGAGATCGGGAGGTCGGCGTCCGTCCACACGCCCGGGTTCCTCGTGGTCAACGGCCACGGTGGCAACGTCGACGCGCTGCGACGGGCGATCCCGCTGTTGCGCGGTGAGGGCCGCGACGCCGCGTGGCTGCCGTGCCGGACGTCCGTGGACCCCTCCGACACCCATGCGGGACACGCCGAGACCTCGCTCATGCTGCACCTTCACCCCGAGCTGGTCCGCATGGACCGCGCGGCCCCCGGATGCACCCGGCCCCTGCCGGAGATCCTGCCCACGTTGCGCGATGGGGGGGTGGGCGCGGTGAGCCCGTCCGGGGTGCTCGGCGACCCCACCACGGCCACCGCCTCCGAGGGACGCCGACTGTGGGACGAGCTGGTCGCCGACGCCCGGGGGCGCAT
>NZ_JADDKI010000145.1:0-2602 GCF_015356725.1 Dietzia sp. SYD-A1 | reverse complement strand
TCCACGGGCCCCGGCTCAGAGGACATCGCGCTCAGCCGCCGCCGTCCGGTGCGTCGCCGGGCCGCACGGTTCTGGAACGACGCCCTCACCACACCGGGTCGGATGTCGGTCTTCGCGGTGGTCGCGATCGTGGCGGTGCTGTTCGGCGGCACCGTGGCGTCGCAGACCATCACCCAACGCCAGAGCCACCACGAGACCCTGCTGGCCGAGGTCGAGCCCGTCGCCAACGCCTCCCAGACCCTGTACAGCTCCCTGACCATCGCTGATTCGGCGGCCAACACCGCCTTCATCACCGGGGGCATCGAACCCGCCGAGCTCAGGGATCGCTACCTGCAGGCCATCGCCGCCTCGTCGGCGTCGATCGTCGCCGCCTCGCAGGGCCTCGACCGCTCGGACGAGGAGTCGATCGACCAACTGGCGCACATCAACGCCCAGTTGACCACCTACACCGGACTCGTGGAGACGGCCCGGACCAACAACCGGGTCGCCAACCCGGTCGGCTCGGCGTACCTCGCGTCGGCGTCCACCCTCATGCAGGACACGATCCTCCCCGCGGCCGCCGACCTGTACGACCGCCAGTCCACCTCCGTCGGGGAGTCCGACCGTGAGTGGTCCTCGCCGCCCTGGGGATCGTTCATCCTGCTGGGGGCGGCGATCGCGGTACTGGTGCTGCTGCAGCAGTGGTTGTGGAAGATCACCGGGCGACGGGTCAATCCCGCGTTGGCGCTGGCCTCACTGCTCATGGTGGCGACCTTCCTGCTCACGATGATCGCCGGGTTCCTGGCGGCCAACAACAACGCGCGCGGACTGTCCGAGGGAGCGGCCCCGATGAACGAGCTCACCCGGCAGCGGATCAACGCCCAGAAGGTGCGCGCGCAGGAGACGTTGAACCTGGTGCGGCGCACCGATCCCGAGGGGTCCGCGGCCGAGCGGGCCGCCATCCTGGGCGGCGTCCGCGACACGTTGACCGTCTACCTCGACCCCGACGAGGAGTCCCGCAGCCGCACCAGCCTGGACGGGGACGGCGCCGTCACCAACGCGATCGAGGCCCTGGACGAGTGGATGGCCGCGCAGAACCGCGCGGATTCGCTGTACCAGCAAGGTGACTACCAGGGGGCGATCCTCATCTCCTCGGGGCAGGGCGAGGGCGATTCGGGGGCCGCCTTCGACGAGTTCGACGAGTCGATGCAGGACGCGATCGAGGAGGCCCGCGACACGCTGCGCACCCGTATCGACAACGCACGGCGCACCTCCGCCACCGGGCCGGACCTGATCATGGCGTTGTCCGCCCTCGCCGCCTTCGCCGTCATCGTGGGGATCGCCCCCCGGATCAGGGAGTACCTGTGAGTGCGCGGGGGACGTGGCGGTCCGGGGGGAGCGCCGGGCGGCGGGCCGCCCGCGTGGTGACCGGGGGTGTCCTGGTGGCCGCCCTGGCGGTCTCCGGTGCGTGTGGAGTCAACGACGACGACGAGGCGCGCGGTGACGACGGCGGGTCGGGCCGGGAGACGGCCTCGGTGGTGACCGGATCCGACTACGTCGGCATCCCCGAGGTCTCCGCCGTGATGCCGCTACCGGCCGGAGCGGTCGTGACGACAGAGAGTCCGACGGGGCTACCCCAGGTCTCGGCGGACGAATCCTGCGACCCGCTCCCGAGTCTGCGCCCCGATGACGCCACACCCGAGGAGCGCGTCCCCCGCATCCGGGATCGGGGGCGGTTGATCGTGGGCCTGGACCAGGGGTCCAACCTGTTCTCTTTCCGTGACCCGGCCACCGGTCAGCTCACCGGTTTCGACGTGGACCTGGCCCGGGAGATCGCCCGGGACATCTTCGGGGATCCCGGCCAGGTGGAGTTCCGGTCCCTGACCTCGGCCAACCGCATCGAGGCGTTGGAGAACAACCAGGTCGACGTGGTGATCCGGTCGATGTCCATCACCTGTGCGCGCCGGGAGGTGATCACCTTCTCCGTGCCGTACTACCGCGCCTACCAGCGGGTGTTGGCCGTGCGGGGCTCCGGGATCACCGAGATCGAACACCTCGAGGGTCGGCGGGTGTGCGTGGCGGCGGGAACCACGTCGGCCTCACGCCTGTGGGACGAGCTCGACCGGCTCACGGTGCTGTCGGTCAACACGTGGGCCGACTGCCTCGTGGCCATCCAACAGAACCAGGTGGACGCCATCACCACCGACGACGCCATCCTGGTGGGCATCACCGCCCAGGATCCCTACCTGGAGATCGTCGGCCCGCAGCTCAACGCGGAGCCGTACGGGGTGGGAATCGCCAGGTCGACTCCCGGGAACGACACGGACGGTCTGGTCCGGCAGGTCAACTCGACGCTCGAGCGGATCCGAACCGATGGAACGTGGAACCGGATGTACTCCACCTGGCTCTCCGGACTGGGCCCGAGCCCCGGGATGCCCGCGCCGACCTACGTGCCGGAGGAACCGCGATGAGCTACCGCGGCGCGGATGACGGAGCCCCCCTCGACGAGCCGACCGTCGGAACCCAGGCCACGTTCCGGCCCGAGCCGACGCAGGACACCGGGTCGACCCCGGACACCAGGGCGACGCCGACGGGCCGGGCACACACGGAGGCGACCGAGGCC
>NZ_JADDKI010000144.1:0-6152 GCF_015356725.1 Dietzia sp. SYD-A1 | reverse complement strand
GGGCGGGAGCGGCAACGGCCGCGGCCCCTGGTCACCGGCGCTCAGCGACGCCACGTAGATGTTCTTGCGTACGTCGGCCAGTCCCGGCACCGGTGCGAACCGCACGGCGGAGAGCAGTGCCATCGCGGCGAAGACCGGGACCAGGGTCCACCCGGCCAACGCGGCGGGGCCTGCGGCCTGC
Organism: Dietzia sp. SYD-A1; assembly: GCF_015356725.1. Lineage (NCBI taxonomy): Bacteria > Bacillati > Actinomycetota > Actinomycetes > Mycobacteriales > Dietziaceae > Dietzia > Dietzia sp. SYD-A1. The sequence continues at coordinate 5,971 of NZ_JADDKI010000144.1, read as the reverse complement.
AGGGTGGGGTCGACGAAAGAGCTGAGTGCCTTCAACGCCCCCAGGTAAGCGACCATCACCGCGGCGAGGGCCAGGGTGAAGGTGACGACCGATCCCGGGCCGGTCGCGCGGCGGGTCCATCCCCACATCAGTCGTGTGCCCGTAGCCCAGGCGAAGGCCAGGATCACCGCGGTGCCCTGGTGGGCGATACCCAGTCCCGCCTGCCAGAGCCACAGTGCCGCCGCGAGAACCACCACGGGGACCACGACCGCTACCGCCGCGTACGCCCGGCGCGCCGAGGGTCGGAGGGCCGGTGCCGGCGGCGCGCTTCGGTCGGCGAGGTGATCGGCCACCGCGGACCCGGAGCCGAGGAAGAGCGTGGACTTGTACATCCCGTGGGCGAGCAGGTGGAACAACGCCGCGGAGTAGGCGCCGAGTGCGCAGGTCATCACCATGAATCCCATCTGTCCAACCGTGGAATAGGCCAGTGCGGACTTGAGGTCGGGCCTGGTCAACATGACGGCGGTGCCGTAGACGGCGGTGAGGGCTCCCGCGGCGAAGGCCAGGAGCATGGCGATCACGGAGGAATCGATCATCGGATGCACCCGGATCATCAGCACCCCACCCCCGTTGACGATGCCTGCGTGCAACAGGGCCGAGAGGGGTGTCGGTGCTGCGACGGTGGCGGGCAGCCACCCCGACATCGGTATGAGCGCCGAGCGTGCGATAGCCGCCACGACGAGCATGACCGCCACCACCGCCCCCTCCGCTGAGGTCGTCGTGGGCGGATCGAGCGTGCGCAGATCCACGTTTCCCCAGTGCACCGTGGCCACGACCACTGCCGTCCACAGAGCGACGTCGCCGACGACGACCATGCGCGCCGTTCGGGCGACCGCCTGCGGCACCCAGGCGTCAGCGCGATACACCCGCAACAGCCACCACAGCCCGAGACCGATGGCCGACCATGCCAGGGCCAGACCTATCAGGGTTGCCGACGTCACCATCGCCGCCGTGGCGGTGGTGATCGCCGCGGTCCCGCCGGCGAAGCGACCCGCCCGGGGATCGCCCCGCAGATACCGGCGGGAGAAGGCATGCACCACGGCGCTCACCCCGAGCACCAGGAGCAACAGCAGGATCGAGACCCGGTCGGCGGTGAACCCGATCACCACCGACTCGGTCGACCCGGTGGTGATGACCGCGGACACCGGGCCGTCGAGTGTCACGACGACGGCGACGACCACCGCTGCCGCGGTGGCGAGGGCGGTGGCCGCCACAGCGATTCGGCCCGCGCGCCGCCCCGCGCGTCCGGCCAGACAGGTCACCACAGGACACAGCACCGACACCACCAGCAGGACGTTCACCGTCCCCCCTTCCGGCGGCTCGAACCGCCGCTCACTCGTCACCGCGACCTCGTGCATCCGGACACGTCTGTTATACGACACTCAAGACGCGTATTCAACAGTACGAATTTAGAATCGTGTTATGTAGCATGAGAACCGTGTCGGAGTGGTCTTTTCTCACCAGTCATGCGCGGGTGCTGATGTGCATCGCCCGCGTCGACCACCTGCGGGTCCACGAGATCGCTGACCGGGTCGGCATACCCGAACCGGAAGTCCGGCGAATAGTCGGAGATCTAGAGGGTGCGGGATACCTCACGCTCGACCCCGGGGTCCCGAGCGGCCGATACCGGCTGGACGAGAGAGTGGCCTCCCGCGTGCCCACCGGACGGGACGCCGCCGTCCTCGACGTCTACCCCCGGGCGACCCGGCCCCCCGGTCCCGGGCCGACTCTGGCCCCGGTCACACGCCTCGACTCCCGACGGTCGGCCACGACCTCTGCGTGGGCGGTGCTGTTGGTCAGCGACACACGCCATCTCGCCGCCGCGGTGAGAGGCGCCAACTCCTATATGGCCCATCTCCGACGCGTCCTACCGCCCGCCAGCCCCCAGGACACCGCCCTGGTGGGCGTCTGGGTATTCGCCGGCGACGACGGGCGCTCCCGCATGGTCATGGGCGAGGCGTCTCTGGCGGCTCGGAGCTCGGTCTCGATGTCAGGGCTGTGGACCCTGGTCTGGATCGACGTGCCACGACCACAGCGGGACGCCGGCACCGACCACGCGCGACGAGTCGCGCTGACCTCCGTCGCCTCCCGACATCCGCACGCTCCGTTCCCGGCGACCTTCTACGCCTGTTTCGCGGCAGACCACCCGCCGACGCTCATCACCTCGGAGTTACGTCGGCTCGGAGCCATCTGTCCACAGGTGGAGACCGGACGATGGTTAGTCTCCGATGAGCACGGATTCCGAGGTCCGGTCATCGAACCGGGTCCGGCCGGTGACGAGCGGGAGCCGGCCCACCCGGGCGGGGTCGCGCATGGGACGCCTCTCCACCGGGTCCCGCCTCCCCCGTGATTCACAGAACTCATGGCGCAGGTGCCGCGTCCGCGCTACGTTAAATTTCGCTGATCGCGCCTGCGGTCGTCCGCCTCTTTCGAGCGAGGTACCCAGAATGTCCACGTCCACCGCCTCACAACCCTCCGCCTCCCAGCCCACAGCTGGGCAGACCACCGCTGCCCAGGTCGCCAAGAGCGTCCGTCTCGCGCTGCTGACCGGCGGCCTACTGGCCATCGGCTTCGGTATCGCCGTCCTGGTCTGGCCGGAGAAGACCGCCGTCGCCATCACCGGCGTGCTCGCCTTCTACGCCATCGTCGGCGGGGTCGTGTACGCCTCGGTCGGCCTGCTCGCCAAGAACCACGGGACGGGCAGTCGGGTCGGTCACGTCCTGCTCGGCCTGCTGTGGGTCATCGCCGGCGTCTTCGCTTTTGTCTCACTGCAGGAATCCGCGGCCTTCCTCGCCATCTTCATCACCGTGATGATCGGCGTCATGTGGATCATCGAGGGCTTCACCGCTCTGTTCACCCTCGGCGAGTCCGGGGCGAAGGGCGTGACGATCGTGTTCGCGATCATCTCGGTCCTCGCGGGAGTCTCCCTGCTGAGCACCCCGGTGTGGGGCGCCGGCTTCCTGTGGTGGCTCCTGGGGATCTCCCTCGTCGTGCTCGGGGCGCTCAACGTCTTCCGCGCGCTGTCCCACGGGGGATCGCGCTGAGCGCACACAGCCACGCGCCGACGGGGTCCGCGGTCTCCACGGCGACCGCGGAACCGGTCGCCGATCTCACCCGCCCGTCTCCGAGGACCGCTGCCGGGCGGCTGGCGACACGGAGGCCGGGGGCGACGTGGTCGAGGACGGAGCGGTCGGGGTGCACCAGATCACCGCGACACCGGTGACCACGTAGACCACCTGCAGGAAGTGGAAGCCGCGAATCGAGGCGATCTCCGCGGCGATCCACACCACCATGATCCACCCGGACAGGAGGCTGGCGGCCTGCCATCCCGGGCTCCGCTTGAGCAACGCCGTCGCGGCGAACAGCGCGCTGCCCCCGACGATCGCGAGCAGGATCACGCCGGCGAAATAGACGGTGGGGAAGTCGGTGTGCTCGATCCACGAGGGCTCGTCGGGGATCACCCCGACCATGAGCGCGAGCCCACCGCCGGCCGCGGTGACCCCGTTGAAGACCAACAGCCCGAGGAGGAGCCTGGAGACCGCGTTCATACCCCCCATTCTAGTGGCCGGCAGGTCACGAATACAGGGACTTCTTACTGGTCTCGGGGGCCAGGACGAGCGAGATGATGGTCAGCACCGACAGCCCCGCCAGGTAGTACCCGACGTAGGCGACCGAGTAGTTCTGCACGAGCCACACCGCGACGAACGGGGTCAGGGCGGCACCGAGGATGGCCGAGAAGTTGTACGCGACCCCCGAGCCGGTGTACCGGGTGTTGGTGGGGAACAGCTCCGGGAGTACGGCCGACATCGGCCCGAAGGTCAGCCCCATGAGCATCATCCCCACGCAGAGGAAGAGCAGCATCCGGGTCACGTCGAGGTCGTCGCCGGTCCCGATCGCCTCGGGATCCAGCCACCAGCCGAAGCTGAGCCCGAAGGCGATGATCGCGAGGGTGACCCCGATGAGCATGCGTCGCCGCCCCAGCGCGTCGGCCAGGAGCCCCGCCACCGGCACGAACACGGCGAACAGGATGATCGCAAGCACCTGCAGGGTGAGGAACGGCCGGTATCCGTACCCCAGCCCGCCGGTGCCCTCCCCGCCGATCGCGAAGGACAGGATCCACGTGGTCATCAGGTAGAACAGGCCGTAGGTGGCCAGCATGATGAAGGTGCCGAGGATGATCTCCCGCCAGCTCTTGCGGAAGACCTCCGACACCGGCGTCTTGACCCGCTGGTCGTCCGCGATGGCCCGCGCGAAGACCGGCGTCTCCTCGATGCGGAGACGGACGTAGAGGCCGACTGCCACCATGACGATCGACAGCAGGAACGGCAGGCGCCAGCCCCACACCAGGAACGGATCGGCCAGGTCGCTGTGTGTGGAGTCGTAGGCGAACCAGGTGGTCAACACCAGGAACAGTCCGTTGGCCAGGATGAATCCGAACGGCGCACCCAGCTGCGGCCACATCGCGGCGAAGGCCCGCTTGCCGGGTTGCGCGGTCTCGGAGGCCAGAAGAGCCGCGCCCGACCACTCGCCGCCCAGTCCGATGCCCTGGAAGAAGCGCAGGATGGTGAGCATCGCCGGGGCCCACAACCCGATCTGGTGGATGGTCGGCAGCAGTCCGATGAGGAACGTGGCGATCCCCATGGTGAGCAAGGCCCCCACGAGGGTGACCTTGCGCCCGAGCCGGTCCCCGTAGTGGCCGAAGATCACCGAGCCCAGCGGTCGGGCGACGAACGCGGTCCCGAAGGTCGCCATGGAGGCGAGCAGAGCGGCGCCCGAGTCGCCGCCGTGGAAGAAGAGCAGAGGGAAGACCGAGACCGCGGCGGTGGCGAAGATGTAGAAGTCGTAGAACTCGATGGTCGTGCCGATGAGCGAGGCGAAGATGATCCGGCGCCGGGGGACCGTCACGGTCGGGTCGGTCGGGTCGGTCGGAACCGACGACGCGCCGGTCGCGTCGGTCCGGCCGGCCGGATCCGCCGCCGTATCGGTGGGGCCGCTGCTGTTCTCGGGGTGGGGCGAGGCGATCACCGGGGCATCGTACAGAAACCGGGCCCCGCGTCACCCCCACCGCGGTGGGCGTACGACGGTGACGAGGCACGGGCGCGTGCTACAAGAGAACGACACTCCAGGACGGGTCCACCACATGACATCAGACACCGGGTCGGCACCGACCGACCCCGACCGCGGTCTTGATCTCGACCAGCAGGCGGCGCTGGGGAGCGGCGCCTCGTTCTGGCGCACCGAGGAGCTGGCCGGGGTGCCCGCACTCGTCCTGACCGACGGGCCACACGGGGTGCGGTTCCAGTCCGGGGCCTCGGACCATCTCGGACTCGCCGAGAGCGACCCGGCCACGTGTTTCCCCCCGGCGTCGGGGCTGGCGCAGAGCTGGGATCCCGACCTGGCCCGCCGGATCGGGGCCGCGCTGGCCACCGAGGCGCTGGCCGTCGGGGTGGGGGTTCTTCTCGGTCCGGGGATCAACATCAAGCGCGACCCGCGGGCCGGCCGCAACTTCGAGTACTTCAGCGAGGACCCCCACCTCACCGGGGTCATGGCGACGCAACTCGTCCGCGGCCTGCAGGCGGGAGGCGTCGGAGCCTCGGTCAAGCACTTCGCCGCGAACAACTCCGAGCACGACCGCATGCGGGCGAGCTCCGACGTCGACCCGCGGCCGTTACGGGAGATCTACCTGCGGGCCTTCGAACGCGTGGTGCGGGACGCACGGCCGTGGTCCGTGATGACGGCGTACAACAGGATCAACGGTGTGTACGCCTCGGAGAACCGGTGGCTTCTCACCGACCTTTTGCGCGACGAATGGGGATTCGACGGGGCCGTCATCAGCGACTGGGGGGCCGTGGCGGACCGGGTGGCCTCCGTGCGCGCGGGGCTGGACCTGCAGATGCCCGGGCCCGCCGACCTCGACGACGCCGACGTGGTC
>NZ_JADDKI010000143.1:0-7503 GCF_015356725.1 Dietzia sp. SYD-A1 | reverse complement strand
CTCCCCCGGTCACCAACCCGGGTACCACCCCCCGGCCCGGTACCGGTGGGACGACGATTCCCGGCGTCACGCAGGGTAGCGTCCAGGACGCGGTGACCTCGGCGCTCCGGACCGTGCTGTCCGGTGGTCGCCTGGACGCCGCCGAACTGACGCGCCTCCTCACCGGCGGCAAGACCCTGGCCGACATCCCGTTCGACGCCGGCTCGGTGCAGGCCGCGGTCGGCGGGGACCTGGGCTCCGTCAGCACTCTCCTCGGCGGCGACTTCGCCCGGCTCGCCTCGCAGTTCGCCGGCCCGCTCGGACAGGTCCTCTCCGGCATCCAGAGGTTCGGCAACGTCTCGCTGGTGAAGCACGAGCACGGGGCGCTCTACTCCTCCCCCGAGACGGGCACCCACCCGGTGTGGGGCGTGATCGGCGACGCCTGGGCCTCCCAGGGCTTCGAGCACGGACCGCTCGGCCTGCCGGTGTCGAGTGAGGCCGGACGCGACGACGGCACCGTCGCCCAGCGCTTCGAGGGCGGCACGCTGGTCTTCGACCCGGCGACCAAGGAACTCACGGTCGAGCCGAACCCCTGATCCCCGGCCGACGCCGAGCGTCGGCCGACCAGACTCGCGGACCGGGTCCCACCAGGTGTGCCCGCCGCCCGGCGTCAACGGGGCGGCGGGCACACCGGGGAAGTGGCGGGGACCGGTCCGCGCAGACGATTCACGACCCGGCCACCCCGGCGCGGGGGCTGTCCGCTCAGACCCACCAGCGGCGCAACACGTGCGCCAACCCCGCCTGGTCGTTGGTCAGGGTGATCTCGTCGGCGGCGGCGTGCACCGACGGGATCGCGTTCCCCATCGCCACCCCGTGGTCCGCCCACCGCAGCATCTCCAGGTCGTTCGGCATGTCGCCGAAGGCGACCGTCACCGGGACCGCGGACGGCGCCGCTGTCGAGGCCGCGGTGGCGGCCGCGATCTGCTGCAGTCCGCTGGCCTTGGTCACCCCGCGAGCCGCGAACTCGATCAACCCGTTGGTCGTGGAATAGGTGACGTCGGCCAGATGATCGACCTCACCCCGGAGCGCGGCCACCATGTCGGCGCTGGGCATGCCCGGGACCCGGGCCAACAGTTTGAGAACGGGGTCGGAGAGCACCTCGGTGTGCCCCACCTCGAGGTGCGCGGGGTGGATCCACGCGTGCTCGTAGTCGGGGCTGGCGACGAAGTCGGCGTCCGCCGCATCCGTGCCCAGCCGTTCGGCCGCGATACCGCTCTGCGGGAGCCTGCGGCGCAGGACCTCGTCGATCGCCGCGAGAGTGTCCGGTTCGAGCAGCCGGGTCGACAAGAACTCACCGGTGTCGGTGTCCATGATCACCGCGCCGTTCGCGCAGACCGCGAGTGGCGCCACGGGCAGCTGGTCGACGACCTGGTCCAGCCATCGCGGGGGGCGCCCGGTGGCCAACACGAACACGGCGCCGTCCGCGACGAGGTCCGCGACGACGTCCCGGTTGGCGTCCGGGACGCGCTCATCGGTGCCGAGCAGGGTCCCGTCGACGTCGGTGGCGACGAGCACGGGTCTGGAACGGGTCACGGAGCGTCCGGGCCGGCCGGTCCCTTCGGGGCGTCGGACTCGTCGGCGGCCGGGTCCACGATCTTCTCGGCCCGTCGGCGCATCCGCTCGGCGTGCTCGGCCTCGTCGAGGGCGGTGGCCTCCTCGAGGGTCGGGGCGGACCCCCCGAGGCGGGCGGGAACCCAGTTCGCGCCGGGCGGGTACGGGCCGTAGCGCTGCGCGTACTCCTCCTGCAGTCGTTCGAGGGTGGACTGCACCCGCGCGCGCAGCTCCTGGGTGCATTCCTCCACCGGCTCGTAGGCCGTCATCGGCTCGCCGACCTCCATCATGATCGGCACCTTCGGACGCAGGAGCTTCTTGGGCAGACCCTTGGTCCACACCCGCTGCGACCCCCACAGGGTCACGGTGATGATGGGCACGTCGGCGGCGAGTGCCATCCGGACCGCACCCGACTTGAAGCCCTTGACCTCGAAGCTGCGGCTGATGGTGGCCTCGGGGAAGACCCCCACGAGCTCGCCGGCCCGGAGCCGTTCCACCGCCTCGTCGAACGAGGCCTTTCCGGCCGCGCGGTCCACCGGGATGTGCTTGAGCTCCCGCATGATCGGGCCGGACACCGAGTGGTCGAACACCTCGACCTTGGCCATGTAGCGGATGAACCGCTTGTGCACGCGCGCCGGGATGCCGCCGTAGACGAAGTCGAGGTATCCGGTGTGGTTCATCACCACCACGGCCCCGCCGACCTCGGGGAAGTTGCGCTCTCCGCGCATCGTGATGTCCAGACCCTGGACCTTGAACAGTGCCCGGGCGAACCCGATGATCCCCGTATAGAGCAGCTCCACGGACCCCAGCGTAGCGGCCCGTCCACAACGGCGTGACCGGCTGCCGGTAGGTTCGACGCCGTGGATGACGACGAGGCCCGCGACGCGCCCTTCGACCGGGTCGACACGGCGGCGCACAGTCGCCACTACTCCTGGCCGCCGCTTCCCGGCGCGGCCGACCGCAGCCCCCACGCGGGACTGGAGGTGCTGCAGAGGATCGTCGACGGCGAGCACCACCTCTCCCCCGGCTCGCACACTCTCGGCCTGGCGCTCTCGTCGGTCGCCGAACGCGTGGTCACCCTGACCGCGACCCCCGGGGAATGGGCCCTGAACAACGGGGGAACGGTGCACGGCGGAATCGTCTCGGGATGGGTCGACTCCGCCCTCGGGTACGCCACCGCGACGGCCGTCTACGAGGGCGTGGGCTACAGCACGCTCGACCTGACGGTCCGGTACATCCGGGCGCTCCGGCTGGAGAAGACCCCGGCGACCATCCACGCCGAGGTCGAACACGTGGGTCGATCGACGTGTGTCGTGCAGGCCAAGGTCCTCGACACCGACGGTCGGACCTGCGCCAGTGCGAGCGGCGTCATGATGCTCTTCCGCCCCTGACTTACCGCTGAGGCGGCGTGTGGCCGCGGCGCCCGCCAGCGACGCCTACCGGGGCTCGAGCACGTCCCGGCCGACGAAGGGACGCAGCGCCTCGGGCACCACGACGGAGCCGTCCGCCTGCTGGTGGTTCTCGAGGATCGCCACGAGCCACCGCGTGGTGGCCAGCGTGCCGTTGAGCGTGGCGGCCGTCTGCGGCTTGCCGCTGGCGTCCCGGTAGCGCACTCCCAGCCGGCGGGCCTGGAAGGTCGTGCAGTTGGACGTGGACGTGAGCTCCCGGTAGGCACCCTGGGTCGGCACCCACGCCTCACAGTCGTACTTCCGGGCGGCAGACGATCCGAGATCCCCGCCGGCGATGTCGATCACCCGGAACGGCAGACCCATGGCCTGCAGCATCTCCTTCTCGAACGCCAGCAACCGCAGGTGCTCCTCATGCGCCTCCTCCGGGGTGCACCAGGAGAACATCTCGACCTTGTCGAACTGGTGCACGCGGATGATGCCGCGGGTGTCCTTGCCGTGGCTGCCGGCCTCGCGCCGGAAGCAGGAGGACCAGCCGACGTAGCGCTTGGGACCGTCCGCCAGGTCCAGGATCTCGCCCTGGTGGTAGCCGGCGAGTGCGACCTCCGAGGTACCCACCAGATAGAGGTCGTCGGCCTCGAGCCGGTAGACCTCGTCGGCGTGCGCGCCGAGGAATCCGGTGCCCTGCATGATCTCCGGGCGCACCAGGACCGGAGGGATCATCAGCGTGAAGCCGTTGGCGGTGGCCTTCTGCGCCGCCAGCTGCAGCATGCCCAACTGCAGGAGAGCGCCGTACCCGGTCAGGAAGTAGAAGCGCGCACCCGACACCTTGGCGCCGCGTTCCATGTCCAGCAGGCCGAGGCTCTCGCCGAGCTCGAGGTGGTCCTTCGGCTCGAAGTCGAAGGCGGGGATCTGCCCGATCCGCTCGATCTCCACGAAGTCGTCCTCGCCGCCGGCGGGCGTGCCCTCCTCCACCACGTTGGAGAGCATCCGCTGGATCCGGTCGACCTCGGCCGCAGCGGACCTCTCCGCCTCCTCGGCGTCCTTGACCGCCTGCTTGAGCGCCCCCGCCGCCTCCAGCAAGGCCGGGCGGTCCTCCGGGGAGGCCTGCCCGACCTTCTTCCCGTGCGCCTTCTGCTCGGCGCGCGCCCCGTCCGCCGCGGAGATCGACGCCCGCCGGGCCTCGTCGGCCGCCAGGAGTCGGTCGACCAGCGCGGGGTCCTCGCCACGGGTGCGCTGGGAATCGCGGACGAGGTCGGGGTTCTCGCGAAGGAGCTTGAGATCGATCACGGCGACCAGCCTAGCGGCCCGGTCTGCCCACCCGGATCGGCTGTCCGACCCCACGCGGGCCACCACCCGGCGGCGCCGACGGGTCGGGTCAGACCCCGAACAGCTCGAGGAAGGCGTCCTTCTCGAACATCCGGGCGGTGTCGACCGCCGTGGGGGTGCCGCCGTGGGGATCCGCCCCGCCCTCGAACAACACGCGCACCACCTCGCCGTACCCCTTGAACACCGCGCCCGCGAGCGGGGTCTGACCACGGTCGTTCGCGCGGTCGACTTCCGCGCCGCGGGCGAGCAGGGCCCGGACGGTGTCGGGGTGCCCGTTGTAGGCGGCCAGCATGAGTAGCGCGTCACCGCGTTCGTTCGTGAGGTCCGGGCTCACCCCCGCGTCGACGTAGGCGGCCAACCGCTCGGTCTCCCCGTCCCGGGCGAGCTGGAAGAGCATCTGTGCGAACTCGAGGACCTCGGGGTCGACCCCCTCGCGCGGCGCGCGGGTTCCGCTGTCCGGCCCGCCGGCCTCGTCTCGGTTCTGTCCGCTCATGCCCTGAATCCTATCGGGGCGACGAAGTTGCGGCATCATGGACGTGATGATCACTTCCTCGCGATCACCACACCCGGGCCGGCCACTGCTCCGGACCCGGGGTGCGGTCATGGCCTCACTCGTCGCGATCCTGTCCGGTGGGGCGATCACCGGTGGCCTCATGGCCTCGGCGATGGGGGATCCCAACTCCGCGACGGCGGAACGGATCGCGGCGATCGTCCCGCAGGTCGACCCGAGGACCCTGTCCGGGCCCGCCTACGCCGACGCGGCCCCGGGAACGTGCCTGACATGGCAGGTCGACGCCTCCGACCGCGTCACGGCGTTCACCACCGTCGACTGCGAGGAGCCCCACCGCTTCGAGGTCGCCGGCCGGATCGACCTCTCCGGGGTACCCGGGTTCGGTGAGAACACCCCGTTGCCGGACACCACGAGGCTGGCCCCGATCGGCAGCGATCGGTGTCTACCGATGATCACCCGCTACGCGGGCGGCCGGGAGGTCGACCCGGCGGGCCGGTTCACCGGGTTGGTCGTGCCGCCGTCCGAGGAGGGGTGGGACAAGGGCGACCACTCGGTGTTGTGCGGGGTCGCCGCCGCTGAGCTCGACGGGCGCTCGACCACCTCGACAGGGGTGTTCGCGGAGGCGGACCAGCACCGGCGGTGGGACCCGGGCACCTGCCTCGGATTCACCGACGAGGGTTTGCCCGGTGCGCCCGTGCCGTGTTCGGAGGACCACTCCATCGAAGTGGTCTCCGATGTCGACGTCTCGGGCCTCTTCCCGGAGGAACCGAACCCGCCCGAGCCGAGGGTGCAGTCCGAGCTCACCGCGGACGCCTGCCTCGCGGCCGGGGTCGCATACCTCGGCGACGGGGAGGCCCTGCGCCAGACCACCCTCATCTCCACGCTGGTCAATCCGATCTCGCAGATCTCGTGGGCCACGGGGAGCCGCACCGTCAACTGCGGGTTGATGCGGGCCGCCGATCCCGGGCCGTTCGCGGTGCTGCGCGGCTCCGCCCGGCAGGGCGTCCTGATCGACGGTTCCACCCCGGTGCCCCCCACCACCACCGAGGTGCCACCACCCGGCGTCGGTCAGGGGACTCCCGGGACTCCGACAGACGCCGATCCGGGGACCGTGTCCGTCCCGATCCCCGGGGGCACGCCGTGAGCATCGTCGTGACCGAGTCCCGCTTCGAGGCGCTGGTCGACGACGCGCTCGATTCCGTACCGGACGCGCTGTTCTCCGCGATGGACAACGTGGTGGTGCTCATCGCCGACCGCCACCCGGACGAGCCGGGGCTCCTGGGACTGTACGAGGGGGTGGCGCTGACCGAGCGCGACACCACCTACTCGGGTTTCCTCCCCGACACCATCACGATCTACCGGGGCGCGCTGTGCGACTTCTGCTCCACCGAGGAGCAGTTGGTCCACGAGGTGGCGGTGACGGTCATCCACGAGATCGCCCACCACTTCGGGATCGAGGAGCACACTCTCCACGCCCTGGGCTGGGGCTGACCGGGCTCCCCCGTCGGGTCACCCACCGCCCGCGCGTCCGTCAGAACGGCGGGCGGCCCAGGTGATCGCCCCACCGCTCGCAGGACCACCCGCCGCCGTCCGGCGCCAATTCGATGACCCCGCAGTTGGGGATCCGGTTGACCAACGCCCACTGTGAGGGGACGGCGCCGGCGAACACGGCGATCATCCGCATGAGGGTGCCGTGGACCACCAGGACCACGTCGGTCCCGTTGTCCAGGTGACTCTCCCGCAGCTCGGACACCACCGGCATCGCGCGCTCCTGCACGGCCAACGCGCTCTCGCCCCCCGGCAGGCTCGAGGTGAGGACGCCGTCCTCCAGCCAGTCGCGCACGAGCCGGTTGTACGCCAGCAGCGCCTCGCTCCCGGTCCGCATCTCGAACTGCCCGGCCTGTACCTCGTACATTCCCGGCACGGCCTGCGTGGGCAGACCCGTCGCCTCGGCTATCAGTCCGGCGGTCTCGCGGGCACGCGCCGCCTCGGAGCTGAGGATCACCCTCGGTGCGATGTCCGACGCGGCGAACTCCGCCCCGACCGTCCGTGCCTGGTCCCGCCCGAGGTCGGTGAGGGGGGCGCCGGGAAGCGCCGTGTCCAGGGCGCCGGCGACGTTCGACGGGGTCTGACCGTGCCGGACCAAATGTAGTCGCGCGCTCACGGGTCGAGGCCCTCCTGCCGATGAGTGCCTCGTCCGCCGGCCCCTGGTTCGTCGACCCCGTGCCGGAGACCGTCGATCCAGTGGATCGCCTCGGATCGATCCGGGGGCGCGGCACCGGCTCCGACCCCGTCCGCCACCGGCCACGATCCGAGGAAGCGCAGGTCGGCGGTCCGGTGGTGCAGTGCCGCCAGCGCCTCGGCCACCACGGGATCGTCGATGTGCCCGACGAGGTCCACGTGGAAGAGGTAGGTGAACCGCTCGACGCGGGTCGGTCGCGAGCCGATCCGGGTGAGGTCGATGCCGCGGATCGACAGCTCCGTCAAGGCCTGGACGAGCGCGTTGGGCTCGTGCGGCAGTCCGAAGACCACGCAGGTCCGATCGTGGCCCGTGCGCCCGAGCGGTGGTGCGGGCCGCCCCACCAGGACGAACCGGGTGCGGGCCCCGCCCACGTCGGCCACGTTCTCCGCGAGTGGGACCAGTCCGTTGATCTCGCCCGCTCGGGC
>NZ_JADDKI010000142.1:0-2306 GCF_015356725.1 Dietzia sp. SYD-A1 | reverse complement strand
CGCCCGCCGTCCGGCAGATCCACATCCTCGGCAGGGGACAGGTATCGGAAGTACTGCGCGGACCGCTGTCGGTCAACGGCTGCCGGGTCACGACCAGCTCCGACCCCGGTCTGGCCTTCGACCCCGACCGCCCGCCCTGGCACCGGCGCGGTCCGGTACCGGACCTGGTGGTCCTCACCGGCTCCGTGGCGGCGGATCCGGTGGTGGTCTCCGCGCTCACCCGGACCGGCCAGTCCCATCTCCACGTGCACACCCGTGACGGACGAGTGGTGGTGGGCCCCACCGTCATCCCCGGACTCACCCCGTGTCTACGCTGCGTCGACCTGTTCCGTGCCGGGCGCGATCCGCGGTGGCCGTACGTGGCCGCGCAGCTCGTGGGCCGGTCCCCCGCTGCCGGTGTTCCCGCGCTCACCGCGGCCGCCGCGCTCGTCCTGGCCGAGGTCGCCGCCAGTCGCGTAGCGGACCACCCCCTCCAGACCGTCGGCGCATCCGTCGAGATCAGCCCTGCAGAAGGGCTGTGGAGGAGACTCGAGTGGCCGGCCTCCGAGCGCTGCACCTGCGGCGCGGCGACACAGGGGCATCCTCTGTCATGATTGGAAGCGTGCCCGAACTCCCCCGTACCTCATCCCGCCGAGCAGCTCGCCTCGCAGGCCTGCCCCTGGGAATCGCCGGACGAGCCGCGGGGTCCCTGGGGCGTCGTGCCCTGGGCAGAAGCGATGGTGTATTGACCGAGGAGCTCGCCGACCAGGCGGCCGACCAGGTCTTCGCCGTTCTCGGAGAGCTCAAGGGCGGGGCCATGAAGGTGGGACAGGCCCTCAGTGTGTTCGAGGCCGGAATGCCCGACAAGTACGCCGGGCCGTTCCGCGAGGCGCTCACCAAGCTCCAGGCGGAGGCGCCACCACTTCCCCCCGCGGAGGTGGAGAGGGTCCTCGACACCCAGCTCGGACTGCGGTGGCGGGAGCGGTTCGCGGAGTTCAACACCTCCGCGGCCGCCGCGGCCTCGATCGGTCAGGTCCACCGCGCGGTCTGGTCGGACGGCCGGGAGGTGGCGGTCAAGGTGCAGTACCCCGGGGCCGACGAGGCGCTGCGATCTGATCTGCGTCAACTCCGACGGCTCGCCCCACTCCTGCGACCCCTCACCCCCGGCACCGACGTCAAGGGGGTCATCGACGAGTTGTACGACAGCGCCGTGGCCGAACTCGACTACCGGGGTGAGGCCGACACGCAGCGGGTGTTCGCCGCCGCGTTCCGCGACGATCCGCTGATCCGCGTGCCCGCCGTCCTCGCGTCCGCCCCGAAGGTCCTGGTCACCGAGTGGGCGGAGGGGCGCACGCTCGGCCGGATCGCCGCGAGCGGCACGCAGGACGAGCGCGACCGTGCCGGAGAGCTGCTGACGGAGTTCCAGTTCTGCTCCCCCACCCGCGCCCGGATGATGCACGGGGATCCGCACCCCGGCAACTTCCTTCTCGCCGACGACGGGCGGATGGTGGTGTTGGACTTCGGTGCGTCGCTGCCCCTGCCGGAGGGCATGCCCGCGGCCCTCACCTCGATGATGCGGCTCGCTCTGGCCGGGGAGGCAGACGAGTTGGTCGCCTTGATGGCGCGGTCAGGGTACGTGGGAAGGGGCGGCGTGGAGCCCGAGGACGCGATGTCCTTCCTCGACCCCTTCATCGAACCGATGCGCACTGCCGAGTTCCACTTCGACCGCAAGTGGTTGCAGGGGATCATGGCCGTCTACGGGGACGTCTCCGGCCGGGAGTTCCGGACCTCGCGGTCGTTCACACTGCCCCGCGACTACGTCCTGATCCATCGCGTGCTCTCGGCGTCGGTCGGCATGCTGTGCCAACTCGAGGCCACCGCGCCCTACCGGGAGATCGTCCACCGCTGGATGCCAGAGATCTTCCCCGACGAGGAGTGACCCGCACCGGATCGTCCCGGTTCAGCCCTCCCGCACCAGACGCAGGACCTCGTCGCCGTACTCGCCGAGTTTGTGGGCCCCGATCCCGCCGATGCGCCCCAACGATCTGGTGTCCGCGGGGCGCTCGCGAGCGATCTGCACGAGCGTGTCGTTGGTGAACACCGTGTACGCCGGTTTGCCGATGCGTTCCGAGGTCTCCCTACGCCAGTCCCGTAGCCGCTCGAACAACCCGGTGTCGACCTCGACCGAGCAGTCCGGACACGATCCCAGCGCCCGGTGCATCGACCCGGTGAGCCGCTCCCCGCAACCACGACACCGCCCCTTGTCCGCCGAGTCGGTCACCTGACGGGCGCCGGCGGGCGCCGGTGCCGGGCGCACCGGGTCGAGG
>NZ_JADDKI010000141.1:0-4038 GCF_015356725.1 Dietzia sp. SYD-A1 | reverse complement strand
AGCCCGCCGTCACCCGACAGCAGCAGTCACACCGGCCCGTGAATCAGCGGGGTTAGTGCACCACGCTGGCACATTTCCATGTGTGCGGCGAGCGCAAACACATACAGCGCGAACGAGTGGCGAAGCATATGGGGATGGACCCGAATCGTTGTGTCATCGAGGACCGCGAGACCGGCCCCCCACGCGCCGCGAGAACCCGCCGTTCGGGCGGAAGCAGACTTGAAGACGGTGTTCCAGTTGGAGACGCCGACAGGCTTCCCGCCCGTCCCGAGCCACACCATGAGAGGACGCCGACGCCCCTCCTCATCCAGTGCGTACATGCGTGTGCGCTGGGCGAGCGTGAGGTCGTCCAGCCGCCACCAACGCTCTTCACCAGCCCTTGCGGGTCGGCTCACCAGGACCTTGGTCGGAATCCCTCCGCGGCGGGAAATCTCTTTCAGGATCAGCGGGTCCGCGTCCTGCTCGTAGATGCCAGACCGAAGGCCGAACGCCACCTCGACCTCACGCGCCCCGGTGACATATGACGTGATCGACTGGTGCGTCGCGCGGTCCAAGTACATCATCCGGCCCCGCGACGGGCTCCCTTTCGACAGCGAAGCTGGCACGCGCCCAGAGACTAGTCGCGTGCTGAAATCAGCGCTGGGAATCTCAAACGTCAGCAGCCCAGCACCTTCAGTTCGTCGCAGGCCAGTGTGGTAAAGCAAGTCCGCGTACGCGGTGTTCCTCTCACGCATCATCAACGATTCGCCGCGAGCTGATCCAATCCCCAGCAGGCCCTCGGCCCGCCAGCGGTCGTACGCCCGGCGGGTCAGCCAGTTGACGTCCGCTGACAACTGTCCTTTGGTGGCATTGATCCGTCCCGACGGCACTGGATTGCCGGAGATAATTCCCAGACCCACAGCCACGTCGTAAAGCGAGCGAATGGCGACCAGGTTGCGAGCTAGCGTTGATGCAGATACCGGCTCCGCCGGAATATCTCGCAGATCATCATCGCCCGAGGCGCCAAAGCGACGCCGGTCCATGAAATCGTTAATCTCAGCGCGGCGCACCGCAAGCCAGTCATTCCCCGGACCAAGCCATCTGAAAAAGAGCGCCACATCTGACGCATAAGCGGAAGCTGTATTGACGGAGTGATACCTCCGCGCCCACTCGGCAACCGCAGGATGAATATTCCCGTTGGCAGTCACCGGAATATAGAGGGGAGCCTTCCGGCGAAGAATCCCAGCCGCCTGGCTCATTAAGGACTCCAGCCACGCAGGCCGGTCAACCATGTCCGACAACACACTCAGATGGACGGTCTTCACCTGCGCGAGGTTCATGGGTTGCGAGACGGTCATGTCAACCAGTATAGAGCGCACCCAACAGGTGCCGGTTACTACATAAGGAGTGACCAGGCGCACACTTGATGATTCCGGTGCGCGCGGCCCATCGTCTGTTCGGGCAGGATCCCCGAGTAGCGGGCCTGGTGGAAGAAGCCTCTGCGCGGGGTGTCGGTGGCGTAGGAACCGTCGGCGAACTGCTCGCGCGCCTGCAGGTTGATCGCGGTGGGCGTGTTGAACACCACCACCGGCGCCTCGCCGCGCTGGAACCGCATCCGCTCGGCCTCGGCCTGCGGGTTCGAGCCGTAGATCCGTGCGACCGGGATCCGGTCGGCCTCGAGCAGCTCGGCCACCGGGTGCGCGGCCGTGGACACCATCTCGGTGGCGATCAGCACCTGGTAGCCGCGCTCGAGTTCGGCCTTGGCCGCCGCGACGGTGTGCTCGACCCGGATCATCGACGCCTTCTGGCGCAGCCGCGCCAGCGCGGCCAGCCCGCGGGCGACATTGTTGCCCGTCCGGGCCAGCTGCATCTCCCGCTGGAAGTCGCCCCATTCCAGCTCGTAGGCCCGCCACTGGTCCGGGGTCAGTTCCACCAGGTCCACGTCGAACGGAGGCGGCCCCCACGGCGCCGACCGGGTGAGCATCAGCGGCGGATCGTGCCGCAGCAGCATGTCGCGTGCGTCGCTGATGGCGGCCTGCTGCGTCGGCAACGACTCCTTGGCCTCGGCGCTCCACGTCCACTTTCCATAGGAGGTCTCCAAGGGCGCACCTCGCTCGGCCAGGGCCCGCCCGAAGTCCGACCACGCGGTCGGGGGATCGCCGTGGACCTGCGCGAACAGCGACGACAGGTAACCCCATTCGCCCGGGTGATGGCCAGGGGTGGCGGTGATCGACAGCACGAACGGCGCCTTCTCGTGAGGGCCGTCCATGCGGGTCAGACGACGCATGTAGCTCGTGCGCTTACTGGCGTGACGGAACTGGTGAGCCTCGTCGATCACCGCCACATCGACCTTGAGACGCGGCCGACCGTTGCGGGCCATGAGCTTGCCCAAGCTGTCGGAGGACATGATGATCCAGCGCAGGTCGTCGTCGCCCCGGTCGTCTTGTGTGAGCGCGGCGATGGTCCGCCGCCACGACGGGATGGTGATGCGCGCCGGCCGGTCCACCGTCACCAGAATGGTGCGTCCGCCGCGCTCCGTCGCGATGGCCTTGGCCGCCGCCACCGCCACCAGGGTCTTGCCGGTGCCCACATCGTTCGCCAGGTGGACCTGCCGGAACCCGCGCCGGGCGGCCGCGACGATCGCGTCCACGTCCGCACTCTGCTCCGGACGCAGCGTCATCGGTGCGGCGGTCGCCCCCGGGCCCTCGCTGCCGTTGAGCTCGTCCTCCAGCCACCGCAGGTACGAGTACGGCTTGCTGGCGTAGGGCTTCAGCGGGTCCGGCAGGGTGGTACCGACGTAGGCGTGGGCGGTGAGCGACTTGTAGTAGGTCACCCCGGCCGGCGTCCCGCCGCCCAGACCACCCCAAGGGAGCTCGAGCAGCCACACCTGCTGGCCGGGAGGAATAGTCGGAACCGTCTGTGCCGCGCTGGGCTTGGTGGCCGACGTCGCCCGCGTCGATCTGCGCTTGCGCCTGGTGGGGGACTTGCGTGAGGGCCGGGTCGCCATCAGACGTCCCCGCGCGCGCGGGCGGTGACGAGGGCGAGTGAGTCCACAGCGTTCTCCTGGATGGTCCTGGCGGGTCGGGCTCACTGTAGGGGGCGGGTACGTCACCGCCGGGGTTGGCCGCTGTCGGACGCCGAAGGGGCGGGTAGGTGGCCGGGGTGGCGTGAGGTCGCGTGTCGCGGACGGGGTTCGGGCTGGAAGGAGACGATGACAACGGCCCGCCACGGCCAGGAATTTGAACGAAGGCCTCATGGCACACGAGCGCGACCAGAACGTTAGGAGCTAGTCGATCAAGTCGAGATAGGTTCGGCGCGCTTTCGTTGCATGAATGACCTCACGGGTCCCGTCGTCGTAGCGCAATACGACCAGTTCCAGGACGCGGGCCTGAGAGTCGAACCCCAGCACGAGAACTCGCTGGGGGTGATCATCGTCTAGCGGCGCGGCGAATAGGGCTGACTCCGCGGCGGTCACAATGTCGTCATCAGCGATTCCGTGCTTTCGCGCGGATCGACGAATGATCACGAGGCGGCGGCCCACTCTGCGAGGGCCCGTCGGATCGCCTCTGATCGATTGAGGTGCTCCCGATCCGCCCGTTGCATCACCGCCTTGAGCTCGGCTTCCGTCAATCGGACCGGTACCACTTGCGCAGCGTGTTCTGCCCGGGCCGGGCGCCCCTTCCGCTTCTTCAACCAGGCGGGGTCGTACCCCTCCTCAGCCTCGGCGACCCACTTGTCGAGCTGTTCCTCCGAGACTGGTTCCCCCTGAATTCTCCGCTCCATGAGCACTATCGTAATACGAATCAACCGGTGCTGGAAGGCGACAGTTCGCGGTTCGACCGCGGGCCGGGTGGGCGCTGCTGCGATCTGCGCACAGGTTCGCGCCCGGAATGGACCAAGCAGGACGCACGGCCCGGCCTACGGCGGGCATCGAGAGCGCATAAGACGAAGGGGGCGCGTAAGTCGGCGGGCGGGGCCGCGACACGCTCGACGGTGAGGTGCGGGAAGTGAGGTGGGGAGAGGCGCAGGCAAACCCGCGCCACCCACCCCCAGCCCAGC
>NZ_JADDKI010000140.1:0-30404 GCF_015356725.1 Dietzia sp. SYD-A1 | reverse complement strand
CCGGCGACCGCGACGTCGTGCTCACCCTCCGCGTGGCGGCCGCGCTCGGGCTGCGGGTGGCGGCACAGAACACCGGGCACAACGCGTCCCCGCTCGGGGATCTGTCCCGCACGATCCTCGTGCGCACCGGCGCGCTCACCCGCGTCGACATCGACCCTGACACCCGGGTGGCCCGCGTGGGCGCCGGCGCACGGTGGGGCGACCTCCAGGCGGCCGCCTCGGCCCACGGCCTGCTCGGTGTCGGGGGGTTCTCCTACGACGTCGGCGTGATCGGCCTGGTCCTGGGAGGAGGCCTCGGCTGGCTGGCCCGATCCCATGGACTGGCCGCGTCATGGGTCGTGGGGTGCGACGTGGTGACGAGTGACGGGGTGAGACGACATGTCGACGACGACCACGAGCCCGACCTGTTCCGGGCGGTGCTCCGCGGGGCCGATCTCGCGGTGATCCTCTCGCTCGACATCCGCCTCCACCCCACTCCCGAGCTGACAGCGGGCGCACTGTTCTGGCCCGCCGAGTCCGCACGCGAGATCTTCCGCCTGTGGGCCCACTGGACAGAGCACCTCCCCGAGGAGGTGACCTCCGTGGTGCGGCTGCTGCGCATCCCCGACGCCCCCGGCGTGCCGCCGTTCCTCGCCGGCCGGGACTTCACGGTGGTCGAACTCGTCGCCCAGCTGCCCGGGCCCGAGGTCGACGCCCTGGTCGCCCCGCTACGCGAGGCGTCGCCCGAGATCGACACGATCAGCGCGGCGTCCCCGGACACGCTCGGCGGCCTCCACATGGACCCGCCGGAACCAATGCCGGCCGTCAGCGCGAGCGCCCTGATGCACTCGCTGACCCCGGAGAGCCTCGACGATCTCACGGGCACCCTCGGCTCGGACCTCGCGCGCGGGCTGACCTCCGTCGAACTGCGCGACCTCCGCGGGGCACTCGGCCGTGGGGAGGAGACGGCGGTGTCCCGGGCGCGGGCGCTCATGGTCGCGGTGGCGGTCGCACCGCCGCCCGGCGCCGGTGGCGGGGCGGACCCGCTGGAGGCCGGACGGGCAGGGCTCGACGCGGTGGTGCACGCGCTGGAGCCCGTGACCGTCCCGTCGCAGCTGCGGTCGATGGCCGAGACCCGCGTCGATCCCCGACGCCTGTGGGGAGAGGGCCTCACCGAACTGCGTGAGCTGAAGCACCGGTGGGACCCGTCGGACCGCATCCACGCGAACCATTCCGTCCTCGACGGGTAGCGCCGGCCGTCGGATCCGAGCAGGGGAGGCGTCGCGAGGCGGACGATGGCTCCGCGCGGGCGCGTGGCACTGGGATACTGGGTGGGCCCCGGCTCCACCGGCCCGGGGCACCGCACTCCGCGCAGCCTCCCGTCCCTCTTCGCGACGGGTGAGCCGCCCGTCCTAAGGACTCCGTTGCTCCCACAGCCCACGCCCGACGCCACCACGACGACGGTCACGTGGAACGAGGACGGCACGCCCCGGACCGCGTTCTGGCGCTCCGAGAACGGTGCACCGCCGCCGACCGGGATCGTCGTGATCACCGACGACATCGCCGCCGACAAGGCGCTCCGAATCGCCCGGAGAGGCTCCAGCCTGCTGTGGCGGGGAGACTTCCAGAACGCGCGGCAGCTCATGCGCGCACTCGATCGGCGGCTGACCAAGCGGGCGTCCCGCTCACCGCAGTCCACCGACGCGGGAGAGGTCTTCCTCGCCAACCGGAACGCCCGTGCCCAGCGCGCGGCGGTCCTCGGCAGGATCCTCATCCCTCTGGAAGCCGACTACGCGATCCGGCTACGCCGAGCGCCCGACGCGCGCGAGGCCTGTGCGCACGCCTACGGGCGGCCGGCCGCCCAGACCACCGACGAGTCGACCGATCTCATCGGGGAGACGCTTGTGTCGCTGCCCGAGCTCCTCGGCGTGATCAGCGCCTACGAATGGCACCGCACCGGCATCGAGGTCGCCGCGCTGGGCGCGCGGATCCATCCCGCCCACGGCGTGTTCGCCCCCACCCGCGACGAGTACCTCGACCTGGTCGCCGACACCCCCTGGCCGCAGGGCATCGACCACCCCGTCGTGTGGGACATCGGCACCGGGACCGGGGTGCTCGCCGCGGTGCTGGCCCGGCGCGGCGCACGGGAGGTGGTCGCGACCGACATCAACCCGCGGGCCGTGCAGTGCGCCCGGGACAACGTGGATCGGCTGGGGTTGGCGGGCCGGGTCACCGTGGTGCAGGCCGACCTGTGGCCCTATGTCTACGACGAGGCGGACGACGGCGAGGCGGGCGATACTCCGCGGGCCGACATGGTGGTGTGCAATCCGCCGTGGATCCCCGGTCGCCCGACCTCGGCCCTGGAGCAGGGGATCTACGACCCTGACTCGGACGTGCTGCACCGCTTCCTCAGCGGGCTCGCCGATAATCTTTCGCCGCGGGGCGAGGGATGGCTGATCCTGTCCGACCTCGCCGACCACCTGGGCCTGCGCACCCGCGATGACCTGCTCAACCGCATCGATGCGGCCGGGCTGACCGTGGTCGGGACGAGTGAAACGACACCTCGGCATCCACGCGCCGCCGACAGTGCCGATCCGCTGCACTCGGCTCGGTCGAAGGAGCGCACCATCCTGTGGCGGCTGGGGCGAGGCTGAGCAGCTAGTCGGCTCGGCTCACCTAGCGGGGCCGGCGCCCGCCGAATGCCCAGACCAGGGCATGCGCCGCGAGCAACGGGATGATGAGCACCACCGCGCCCCAGCCCGTGGTGGCGACGGGCATCCAGTCGTCCCACGATGCGCGCATGGCACCGAGGAAGTCCCCGCGCTCGGAATCGGACTGGTCGGACTCCGCCGGCGCTGGCGAACCGTGCCCGGCGTCGGCGCCCCAGGGATCGGCGAAGAGCCCTGCCACGTCCGCGCCATCCGCCGCGACGTGGAAGTCGGTGGGGCGCGGGGACTGCGACGCGGAGTGCATATCCGGGATTCGATGCCGGGGTCGCGGCGGATTGGGGGCGGTGTCGATCGGTTGGGGGAGGTCCTCGTCGTCGTACCAACTGCGGCCACCACCGCATTTCCGGCACGTAGGCTGAACGGCGCCCCGCACGCCACCCGAGGCCGAGGATGCGACGCCATGGACAGCACGACGGACAGGTCGGTTCCCGCCGCGTCCGCAACACGCCTGACCGCCGACGACCGCGCACCCCTGCTCCCGCCCGGGCCCTCGCTGCCCAGGTCGGTCCAGGGCGTGGGCTTCGGCCTCGCCCGGCGCAGAGTGCTCCAGCGGCTTCAGGCGAGATACGGCGACGCCGTCACCGTGCACCTGCCGATCTACGGGCGTGCGGTGGTGATCTCGGACCCCGCGCTGGCCAAGGCGCTGTTCACCGCCCCCCAGGAGTCGCTGACCAACATCGACCCCAATCTGGGACGGGTGCTGGGGGAGCAGTCGATGTTCGCGATCGAGGGCACCGACCACCGTCGGCACCGCAAGCTGCTCACACCGCCCCTGCACGGCAGGCGCATCACGGGCTACGAGGCGGTCGTCGAGGAGGAGACCCGGCGCGAACTCGGCTCGTGGGTGGTCGACCGGCCGTTCGCCTCCCTGCCGTCGATGACCCGCATCACACTGGACATCATCATCCGGACGGTGTTCGGCGCGCGGGACGACGAGCTCGTCACGCTGCGCCGCGTCATCCCGCCCATGGTGGAGGCCGGTTCGGCGGTGGTCATCACCCCGGAACTGCCGGTGCGCGTGGGCGCTGTGGCGGTGGGGTCGGTGGGCCCGCGCGCTCGGTTCGCCCGCTACAAGAAGGTCTACGACGACGCGATCACCGCCCTCATCGCCCGGGGCCGCCGAGACGACCGACTCGACGAGCGCGACGACATCCTGGCGATGATGCTGCAGAGCACCTACGACGACGGCTCGTCCATGACGGACGAGGAGATCCGCGACGAGCTCACCGCACTGCTCGTGGCGGGACACGAGACCACCGCGACGACGCTCGCCTGGGCGCTGGAGCGGCTCAGCCGCAACCCCGCGGTGCTGGACGAGCTGGTCGCCGAGGTCGACGACGGGGGAGCCGGCTACCGGCACGCGACGATCCTGGAGGTGCAGCGCAGCCGGGCCGGTCATCGATCTCGCCGGGCGCCACGTGCAGGCGCCGCACCTCGACCTGGGCCCGTGGCGCATCCCGCGCGGGTACAACGTGTTGGTCGCGATCTCGCTGCTGCACGACGACAGCGCGCACTTCGCCCAGCCCGAACGTTTCGACCCGACCCGCTTCCTCGACACCACGCCGCCGCCGGCCTGGCTGCCGTTCGGCGGCGGGACCAGGCGGTGCATCGGTGCGGCGTTCGCGACCATGGAGATGGACGTCGTGCTCCGCACTCTGCTGAGCATGTACGAGATCGTCCCGACCACCGATCGCGACGAGAAGTGGCACTCCCGCGGCGTCGCGTTCGCTCCGCACCGAGGAGGGCGGATCACCGTCCGGCGTCGGTGAACCGGCGGCCACAGCATCACGAAGGATTCGCGCCCGTGACAGAGGTGGGGTGAGCGATGATGGTGGATGAGACCAGGGGTGACCAGCGGGAATGGCGAGGTGCGGACATGGCCAGTAACACTCCATCGGATACGACGACCCCTGCCGTGGATGGCGATGGACGCCCCGACGCACCCACCCTCACCGGACTGGCCTTCTCGGACAGTGGATTCGACGGCCAGTTCCTCCGCGTGCTCGACACCATCCCGTCGGGCGGAGCCGACGTCGGCGAGGCGTTCATCACCGCCCGAAAAATCCCAGAAGGGGACAGGGACGCCTGGAACGCCGAGTGGAATGCGCTCGGCGAACGGATCCTCGCGGACGCGGAGGCGAGCCTCGCCGCCGGACACCGGGTGAGCGCGCGTGAGGGATTCCTCCGTGCGGCGACGTACTTCCGTATCTCCGGGGTCTTCATGTACGCGCCCCCGATGGATCCCCGGTTCGTCACGGCGAACGCGCGCCAACGGGACGCCTTCCGCCGAGCGGCCGAGTTGATGGACCATCCCTTCCAGCAGATCGCGGTCCCGTACGAGGGAACCGAACTCGACGGCTACTTCGCGACCCCGCCCGGCCCGGGACCGTTCCCCACGGTGATCCTGGTCGGCGGATACGACGGCACGATGGAGGAGACGTACGTCGCCGGCGGCGTCGCGGCACTGCGGCGCGGTTACGCCGTCCTCATGATGGACGGCCCCGGTCAGGGCGCGGCACTGGTCCAGCGCGACCTGCACTTCCGACACGACTGGGAGGCGGTCGTCACCGCTCAGGTCGACTGGCTGGTCGCCCGTCCCGAGGTCGACGCCACCCGGATCGCGGCGCTGGGCCGCAGCTGGGGCGGGCATCTCGCGCCCCGTGCCGCCACCGCGGAGCATCGCCTGGCCGCCGTGATCGCCGACGCCCCGCAGTACGCCCCGGGAGCCAACGCCGCGCTGCTGCTCCCCGAGGATCACCGCGACGACCTGGCCACCGGGGAGGCCGACGACGACCTCAACGCGGCGGTCCGCGCCGGGATGGCGCAGTCGCCGGGACTGGCCTTCTCCGTGGGGCGGGGGATGCTCACGCACGGATGCGCGACCCCCGTCGACTACCTGCGAGACCTGACGCAGTTCACCCTGGACGGCATCGCGGACCGCATCGACTGCCCCGTGCTGCTGACCGTAGGCCAGAACGACCCGCGCGTCGTCGACGCACAGAGGTTTTTCGACGCCCTCACCGCGCCCAAGACGATGATCGTGTTCACCAACGCCGAGGGCGCCGGCGAACACGACGAAGCGGGGGCGGCAGCGTTGTTCAGCCAGCGCGCGTTCGACTGGCTCGACACGGTGATACGTCGGTAGGCCCGGCGGTCCACCTCACCTGGGCGGCCGGCGTCCCCGGCACGTGCCGCTCCCTCTTGGGTAGGTTGGTGGCCCACCAGCCCGCGCCCCGACCCAGGAGGCAGTTACCGCGTGCAGATCTCCACAGCAGACACGACCACCAGTGCGGCGGACAGGAGTTCGCTGGCGACCCAGGACGGCAACGAGTCGCGACGCGACCCCTCCAAGGGCTACGTGGCGCTGCTCGGCTGGGCACCGAACGCGGTCGACGCGGTGGACCGGTTCGACCGCCGCTACGTGGTGGTGGCGCCGGACTGGGCCGAGGACTACTGCCGGCAGCACAACATCCCGTTCGTCCCCTGGAACTTCGAGCGACTCAACGACCGGTCCATGGAGATCGCCGAGACCCTCAAGGACATGGGCGTCGACGTGGCGATCCCGCTGTTCGAGGAGACCGTGGAGTGGGCGGGGGCCATCAACTCCATGCTCATGGACAACCCCACCCTGTACGGCCAGTCGCTGCTGCTGCGGGACAAGGCGCTGATGAAGCGCCGCGCCCAGCTCGGCGGGATCCGCGTGGGGATCTTCGAGGAGGCCCACGAGCGCGACGACGTGATCCGCTTTCTCAAGCGCGTCAACCAGACCCTGCTCAAGCTCGACGGCGACCCCAACGACCCCATCCACCTCAAGGCCTTCGACAAGGCCGGCTGCCTGGGGCACCGCGTCATCCGCACCCCGGACGAGGTCGACACGATCCCGGACGAGGAGTTCCCGGTCCTCATGGAGTCCCACCTCGACGGCTGGGAGTTCGCGGTGGAGGCCTGGATCCACAACGGGAAGATCGTCTTTCTCAACATCTCCGAATACGTGACCCTGGGCTACTCGGTGTTCGTGCCGGCCTCGCCGGAGCTGGAGCGCTACCGCCCGGAGATCACGCGGCAGATCGAGAAGCTCATCAAGACCTTCGACATCAAGTTCGGGTTCGTGCACCCCGAGTACTTCGTCACCAGCGACGGCGAGATGTACTTCGGCGAGGTGGCCTACCGCCCGCCGGGGTTCAAGGTCTTCGAGCTGCTCGAGCGTGCCTATGGCTTCAACGCCTACCAGGGCCTGGTGCTCTCGTTCGACCCCAAGACCACCGAGGAGGAGATCACGTCGTTCTTCCCGCGCGAGGTCGTCGACGCCACCGGTCACGCGGGCTGCTTCGGCGTCTACCCGCGGCGGCGCGTGGTCTCCACGCTCGAGATCCCGGAGGAGACCGAGGACCACGAGTACTTCGAATCCCACGAGCTCACCGCACCGCTCGAGGAGACCGTCACCAAGCGGACCGCCTTCGGCACCCACTGGGGGCTGGTCTACTTCTTCGGCGACGACGCCTACGAGATGCGGACCCTCCTGGCGCGCCAGGAGGAACTCGACTTCTACGTGTGACGGCCATCCGGTCCGACGACGTGGGTACGGTACCGAGGGCGGGCACCGTCGCCCGTGGATGTGGAGAGTGACACCAAGTGGCCGACGATGAGCCAGTGGCCGACGATGCGCCCACCGCGACGCGAGTGCTCGACAAGCGGGTGGCCTCGCTCGTCGACGCGACCAGGGCCCTCGCCGAGGCAGGAGACGTCGGCAAGACCACGCCGAAGCGGCGCGTGCTCGACGGCCTGCGCCTGGTCCTGCTCCAGGACGGCGGTGCCCGGGCCGTGCAGTCGATGGCCCGGGAACTCGAGTCCGCCGGACTGTACGAGGGGACGGACTGGGCATCGCCGAGTTCACTGGTCCCGGCGCTGAGCACGGGGTCGCTCCGCAGCCCCAACGCCGACACGGCCGTGATGGAGATCGTCAGCGACCTGCGTCTGGCCGCGGTGGCCCGGGGAGACTACCCGCACCCCGATGTGTCGGCCGAGCAGGCCCTCCAGCACCTCAAGGAGGTCCTGGCCACCAACGCCGCGTTGCTGTTCACGGCGGCCACCGAGGCCGAACGGGTGCAACAGGGCCGGATGGCCAAGGTGACCCGCACGTCGTTGGCGCACATCGCCGGCGAGATCGGCTACGACAGCGTCCTGGACCAGCTGGTCGAGGAGATCTGGCGGATCCTGCGCCAACGCCCGATCCAGGTCGACCACATCAAGGAGACCATCACCCAGCTCGCGGTGGCACGCCACGACCCCGAGGTGGACACCAGCAGCGGTGGCTTCGGCGTCGACCGGCTGATCAGCAGCATCTACGGCACCACCGAGGCCAGCCGGGAGGACCCCGGGGTGGACGTCTACCGCTCCCGCCTGGAGTCCATGGACGAGGGGGCCCTGCAGTACGAGGCCGCCGGGTTCGCGCGGTCCATGCACGACACGGGCCTGGTCTCGGCGTACCACCCCGTCCTGCTGCGGTTCCTCCGCGAGAAGGGCAGCTTCCTGCTCAGCGAGGCCCTCGGCCTGTCGAGCACCGGTCGCGAGAGCCTGCTGTGCTTCCACGGCCTGGTCGATGCGCTGATCGACGCCGCCGTCCATCCCGAGACCGCTCAGTCGGTCTACGGACTGGCGTTGTTGCTCGAGCGCGGCATCCTCTTCCAGCCGGCCGTCGGGCCCGCGCTGTGGCGGCTGCTGGCTCTACCGCTGTCCGACTACGCGAACGAGCGTCTGGCGCTGGCCTACGGTCCGGCCCGGCCGGGACGGATCTGGCTGCTGGCCGGGACCCTGTCGATGCTCGGCCAGCCGCTCGGCGTGGGGCAGGGCGACAACCCCACCTGCCAGTCCGCCCGCGCACTGTCGATGTGGGCGTACAACGATCCCGACTACCTGCTGCAGACCATCGCGTGGGCGGCGCGGGACAACGAGGTGGTCATGCACTTCGAGGGCCGGCCCCTGTCCTCCCGCGAGCTCGAGGCGGGCCTGGCGGAGACCCTGCCCGTGGACCTCGACCCGGTGTCGCTTCTGGTGGTGCCGCACCTGGACCGCATCTACGCGGAGATGGGCCGGCTGTGCAGCGATCGCGCGGGCGACCCGCATCGCTGGGTCAACCCCGAGTTCCACGGTTGGTGGGCTTCTCGCGGATTCCGCATCAACGTGGACGTTGAGTCCGGCCGGCTCACCGACCTCGAGGACTTCGTGCGGCACTTCTACGGCAGCTACCACCCGTTCCACAACGGGAACCAACCCCTGATCCACCCGCAACCCGCCGGCGTCGCCGTCACCGACAGCTCGGGCCGGTTCGTGGGCTGGCACGCCATCACGATCCTGCGGGTCGCGCTGGACCCCGACGAGACCATGCGCGTCTACTTCTTCAACCCCAACAACGACAGCGGCCAGGACTGGGGCAACGGCGTGGTGGTGAGCACCGCCGGCAGCGGGGAGCGGTTCGGCGAGTCGTCGCTGCCGTTCGAGGAGTTCCTCTCCCGCCTGTACATCTTCCACTTCGACGCCCTGGAGCCGGGTGAGACCGACACCGTCTCCGCCGAGGAGGTCGCCCGGGTGACCGACCTGATCCACGGGAGTTGGGGCGCGGATCGGTTGCCCGAGATCTGAGGCCGCTGTGGCTCGCGGTGCTGGTGTGAGCCTTGAGGGCCCCGTGCCGGCCGCCCGGCTCCGGGGGCGGGCGCCTCGGTGGCGTGCTCCCGGACTTGCGTGTCCGGAATGGACCATTCAGGGCGCATAAGTGGGGTGAGGGCGTGCCAAGGGGGCGCGCAAGCCGGAGAGGGCGCGCAACCCCCGCGGTGAGGTCGTGCCAGGGGGCGCGCAAGCCGGAGAGGGCGCGCAACCCCGCGCTCACGCCTGACCGCTCACGCCTGACCGCTCGTGCCCTGCCCGCTCATCGCCCCGTGCTCACCAGGACCCCCGTGCTCACCGGGACCCCCGTGCTCACCAGGACCACCGTTCCCATCGCGGACCCCGTGCCGCCCGAGCGGCAGCATCAGCGGCCGGCCGGACGTGGGGTCGGGGATCACCACCGAGTCGAGCCCGAACACCGCGCTCACCATCTCGGTGGTGAACACCTCCTGGGGCGCGCCCGCGCAGTGCACCCGCCCGCCGGCCAGCGCCACCAGGTGGTCGGCATAGCGGGCGGCCAGGTTGAGGTCGTGCAGGACCATGACGATGGTGGTGCCGCGGTCGCGGTTGAGGTCCACCAGTAGGTCCAGCACCTCCACCTGGTGGGCCACGTCGAGGAACGTGGTGGGCTCGTCGAGCAGCAGCAGGTCGGTGTGCTGGGCCAGGGCCATGGCGATCCAGACGCGCTGGCGCTGTCCGCCGGACAACTCGTCCACGGCCCGGTCGGCGAGCTCGAGGGTGCCGGTGGCCTCGAGTGCGGCGGCCACGGCCTCGTCGTCGTCCCGGCTCCACCGCGACAGCATCCCCTGATGAGGGTTCCGCCCGCGGCCCACCAGGTCGGAGACGGTGATCCCCTCCGGAGCGAGGGGGGACTGGGGGAGCAGCCCCAGCGTGCGGGCCAGTTTCTTGGCGGGGATGCGGTGCACCTGCTCACCGTCCAGGAGAACCTGCCCGCCGCGGGGCCTGAGCAGCCGGGACATCGACCTGAGCAGAGTGGATTTGCCGCAGGCATTTGCCCCGACGATCGCGGTGATCCGCCCCGGTGGCACCTGCAGGTCCAGGTCCTGGATGACGGTGCGGTCGCGGTACCCCAGGTCGAGGCCGGTCGCGTGGAGGGAGTGGTCGGTGGTCACAGTGCGCCTCCGGTGCGATTATTGCGGGCGATCAGGTAGATGAGGTACGGCGCGCCGAGCACCCCGGTGATGACGCCCACCGGGTAGCGGGAGCCGAAGGCGTACTGGCCCACCAGGTCCGCGCCGAGCACCAGGATCACGCCCACCAGCGCCGCCGGCACGAGTGGGGAGCCGTGCGGGCCCACGAGCCGCGCGGCGATGGGCCCGGACAGGAACGCCACGAACGCGATGGGCCCGGCGGCCGCGGTGGCGAAGGCGATCAGGCCGACCGCGGCCACGATGAGCATGATCCGGGTGAGCTCGGTGCGCACGCCGAGTGCGG
Organism: Dietzia sp. SYD-A1; assembly: GCF_015356725.1. Lineage (NCBI taxonomy): Bacteria > Bacillati > Actinomycetota > Actinomycetes > Mycobacteriales > Dietziaceae > Dietzia > Dietzia sp. SYD-A1. The sequence goes on along the minus strand of NZ_JADDKI010000140.1, from coordinate 19,581 downwards.
AGGCGGTGTCGTCGCCCAGCCGCAGCATGGACAGATCGCGGGATTTGAGCAGCAGCACCGGGGCGAACACGAGGCACGCCACCAGCACCGGCTGCACCTGGGGCCACGAGGCACCGTTGAGGCTGCCGGTGATCCAGCGCATGGCCTCCTGCAGCTCCCACTGCGGCGCGGTCTTGAGGATGTAGTTGGTGGCCGCGTTGAGCATGGCCGCGGTGCCGATGCCGATCAGCACCAGCCGCGTGCCCACCACCCCGCCGCGGTAGGCCAGCAGGTAGATGGCCAGGGCCACGGCGATGCCCGTGACGATCGCGAACGCCGAGACCTGCGCGCCGCCCAGACCCAGGATGACGATCGCGAACGCCGCCGCCGCGCTGGCGCCGGAGCTGATGCCGATGATGTCCGGGGAGGCCAGTGGGTTGCGCAGCATGGTCTGGAAGGTCACGCCGCCGATGCCGAAGCAGACGCCGGTGAGTATCGCGAGCACCGCGCGTGGCAGGCGCAGTCGCCCGACGGTGAACGAGGCGCCGGCCACGTCGTGGCCCAGGATCACGCCCAGCACGTCGGCCGGGGGATAGAACGTCCTGCCCACCATGAGGCTGGCGGCGAACAGCGCCGCGGCGACCAGGGCGAGCGCGGTCAGGACGAGCAGCCGCCGACGCCTGCGGGTGCGGCGACCGCGGGCGATCAGCGCGACGGACGCCGGGCGGGCCGTGGACACAGCGCCGGTGGTCAGGGAGCCCGTGGCCGGAGAGTTCGAGGTCGCGGCGTTGCTCGTCGTCGTCATCACACCTCCCGGATCTTCTGGCGGCGGACGATCGCGATGAAGATCGGGGCGCCCACCAGCGCGGTGATGATCCCCACGTCGATCTCCGCCGGCCGGGCCACCACGCGGCCGAGGACGTCGGAGGCGGTGACGAGGACGGCCCCGACGAGCGCGGTGAACGGCAGCAGCCAGCGGTGGTCCACGCCAACGAGCAGGCGGCAGGTGTGGGGGACGATGAGTCCCACGAAGGCGATGGGCCCGGCCACGGCGGTCGCGGCGCCGCACAGCAGCACCGACCCGAGCGCGCCCACGGCCCTGGTGAGGACCACGCGTTCGCCGAGTCCCGCGGCCAGGTCGTCGCCCAGGGCCAACGAGTTCAGTGGACGAGCGGCGAAGAAGCAGATGAGCGCGCCCACCACGAGGAACGGCAGTACCTGCTCGATCGCCTCGGTGCTCGCCCCGCCGACGCCGCCGACCTGCCAGGCACGCACGCCGCCGGCGATGTCCCCGCGCGGCAGCACGACCGCGCTGACGAAGGAGGTGGCCGCCGCCGAGGTGGCCGCGCCGGCCAGGACGAGTTTGAGCGGGGTGGCCCCGCCGCGCCCGAGGGAGCCGACCGTGTAGACGAACACCGCCGCGATCCCGGCGCCGATGATCGCGGCCCAGATGTACCCGGTGTAGGTCCACAGCCCGAAGTACGCGATCCCCACCACGACGGCCAGCGAGGCACCCATGGTCACGCCCAGGATGCTCGGATCCGCGAGCGGGTTGCGGGTCACGCCCTGCATCACCGCGCCGGCCAGGCCCAGCGCCGCGCCGACGAGCATCGCCATGATGGTGCGGGAGATGCGCTTGACCACCGACGCCTCGCCGAGGCCGTCGGTGGAGCCGCCCAGCGCGGCGAGGATCTCGTCGAGGGAGACCGTGCGGGAGCCGATGGACACCGAGGCGATGACGACGACGACGAGGACGGCGATCGTCACCAGGAGCCACGCCACGCGTACCCGCGCCGGGCGCCGCAGCGTCCTGACAGCGGACGTGGCGGCACCCGGCGCGGACGGGGCGGTGGTGTGGGGACTCACTCGCGGGTGCCGACGGCCTCCGCCAGCTGCGCCACGTAGTCGTCGAGCACCCACGAGATGGCCAGCGGGGTGGGGTTGGCGGCGGTGCCCATCGGGCCGCTGCCGTCGAGGAACACGATGGCGTCGTTCTTGACCGCCGGCATCTGGGACAGCAGCGGGTCGGACTTCAGGGTGTCGACGAGGCTCTGGTCGCCGTAGGTGACGATCAGCTCGACGTCGTCGAACTGGTCCAGCTGCTCGGCGCTGATGCTGCCGGAGTACTTGCCGCTCGCCGAGGCCTCGGTCACGGCGGCCGGCGTGGCCAGACCCAGGTCCTCGAAGAACGCGGCCCGGGTGTCGGCGGCGGTGTAGAAGTTCACCGTGCTCAGGTCGGACGGGTCGAGGTGGGTGAGGAACATGGTCCGCGTGCCCTCGAGTTCCGGGTGCGCGGCTGCGGCCTCGGCGATCTCGGCGTCGAGCTCGTCGACCAGCGCGTCGCCCTCGGCCGCCATGCCCATCCCCATGGAGTTGAAGCGGATCGTGTCGCGCCACGAGGTGGCCCACGCCTCCTCGGGGTACGCCACGACGGGGGCGATCTCGCTCAGGGTGTCGTAGTCCTCCTGCGTCAGACCGGAGTAGGCGGCGAGGATGACGTCCGGGTCGGTGTCGGCGACGGCCTCGAAGTCGATCCCGTCGGTCTCGTCGAACAGCACGGGGGGCTCGGCGTCGAGTTCCTCGAGTCGCTCCTCCACCCACGGGAGCATGCCGTTGCCGTCGTCGTCACCGAAGGTCGCCGCGGCCATGCCCACCGGGACGACACCCAGGGCGAGCGGCACCTCGTGGTTGGCCCACGCGACGGTGGCCACCCGCTCGGGCGCCTGGTCGATGGTGGTGGTGCCGAGCGCGTGCTCGATCACCACGGGAAACGACCCGGACCCGCCGGCGGCGGTCGCGCCCGTGGACTCGTCGGAGTCGGCGGGAGAGCCACACGCGGACAGCACGAGGGCGGCCGTGGTGGCGATCAGGAAGGGGACAACACCGCGAGAACGCATCAGGGCGGCTCTCTCATTCTGGAGACGATGAACAGGGCAGGACCCACCCGGGCGCCGCGCCGACGTATCCGGCGCGGGCTGACCATTAGGTGAGGCTGGCCTAAGACCTTACGACCGCACCACCGCACGGCGCAATCGCTCGATCAGGACGCCTGGTGTAGCGAATCGGACAGGCTCGCGCTGGTGGTCGGGCCGGGGCCGGGGATGGTGGCGTGGCCGGGGCCGGAAACGGTGGCCGGGCGGAACTGCCCCGGGGTGAGGCCGGTGGTCCGCCGGAAGGCCGCCCCGAACGCGCTCGCCGAGCGGTAGCCCACGCGCACGGCCACCTCGTCGACCGGGACTCCACTACCCAGTAGGACCGACGCGTGCTGGGCGCGGAAGGCCGCCTGCCACGCGCCGAAGCTCAGTCCGGTCTCGGCCCGGAACGCGCGCGTCACGGTCCGTTCGCTCACCCCGAGCCGGGCCGCCCACTCGGTGAGCGACCGGTCGTCACCGGGGTGCGACTCGAGGGCCGCGACGATCGGGCGCAGCAGCTCGGAGTCCGGCCGCTGCACCAACAGCGCGTGGGGTGAGGGTTCGAGGAGGTCGAACACCATCTGCTCCGTGAGCTCCCGCGACCGGGCCCCCAGGGTGTGGTCCACCAGTCGCTCGAGCAACAGGGTGAGCAGCGGCGTCACCTCCACCGCGACGGGCTCGGTCGGCAGTGGCGAGTCGGTGCGGACGTCGACGTGCGCGGTCCGGTACCAGGTGCCCGCCGGGGTGGCCGCGGAGTGCAGGACGCCCGCGGGGATCCACAGTCCGACCGAGGGGGTGATGGACCACGTACGCGCCCCGATGGTCACGGTGGACGCCCCCGACCGGTTCCACAGCAGCTCGTGGGTGGGGTGGGAGTGCGGCTCCCATTCGATGTCGCGGGCCACGAGCTCGTCCATGCCGGTGATCGCGAACGGCATCACCGCGTCGCCCGCCGCGTAGATCGGCAGGGCGCGCGTCTCCACCTCGCCCCGTCGCGCGCTCCTGGTCCCGGTCATGTGTCGATTCTGCCCCACCCGCTCGTCGGCCCACCGACCCGCTCGCGCACGCGCCGCCGTAATGGTGGTCACATCAGCAAGCCTGTCGGAGATCCTGGCGTACAGTGCGGGAGTTCCCGTGCGCGCCGTGAGGCCTCGCCGGGTTTACCTTTGTCTCGACCCGTAATGTCTAAGGATTCCCGTGACGACTGAGTCATCCTCCACTGCCTTTTCCCGGGCCCAGCCTGACCCGGGCCAGCCCGATCCCCCGCAGCCCGATCCTGCCCAGCCCGGCCCGGCGCTGGGCTCCCCGCCGCTGCCGGCCGCCACCACGAGGCTGATCGCACTGCTCGTGGCCGCGGCGTTCGTGGTGATCCTCAACGAGACCATCATGTCGGTCGCGATCCCCGAGCTGATGGGGGAGTTCGCGGTCGCCGCGGCCACCGCCCAGTGGCTCACCACCGCGTTCATGCTCACCATGGCCGTGGTCATCCCGTTCACCGGGTGGATGCTCATGCGGCTACCGCTGCGGACGGTGTTCATCATCGCCATGACGACCTTCACCCTCGGCACCCTGCTGGCGTCGCTGGCCCCGGTGTTCGTGGTCCTGGTCGCCGGCCGGGTGGTGCAGGCCGTGGGTACCGCGATCATGATCCCGCTGCTCATGACCACCGTGCTCAACGTGGTGCCCGCGGACCGTCGCGGCCGCACCATGGGCGTGATCTCCATCGTGATCGCGGTGGCCCCGGCCATCGGCCCCACCGTCGGTGGCCTGGTGCTCGACGTGCTGAGCTGGCGCTGGATGTTCTGGTTCGTCCTGCCCATCGGCCTGCTCGCACTGGTGGCCGGAGCCACGCTGATCCGGAACGTCACCGCCACCCGCCCGATCCCGCTCGACATCCTCTCCGGCGTGCTCTCGGCCGTCGGCTTCGCGGGCCTGATCTTCGGCCTGAGCTCCTTCGGTGAAGCCGCCAACGACAACGCGCTGGTGTCCCCGTGGGTGCCCGTCCTCGTGGGCGTGGCCGCACTGGCGGTGTTCGTCTGGCGGCAGCTCTCGCTCAAGGACTACGCGCTCCTCGACGTGCGCGCCTTCGCCTTCCGCACCTTCACCGTCAGCCTCACGCTCATGTTGCTGTCCATGATGGCGCTGTTCGGCACCCTCATCCTGCTGCCGCTGTACATGCAGCAGATCCTGGGCACCACCACCCTCGAGTCCGGCCTCGCGCTGCTGCCCGGCGGTCTGCTCATGGGTGTGCTCGGGTGGTTCGTCGGTCGACTCTTCGACCGCATCGGACCGCGCCCGCTGATCATCCCGGGCTCGATCCTGGCGGCCGCCGGCTTGTGGGGCATGTACCTCTTCTTCTCGGCGGAGTCGTCGCTGGTCATCGTCGTCGTGTGGCACATGGTGCTCAGCGTGGGCCTGGCGCTGCTGTTCTCGCCGCTTCTCACCTCGGCGTTGGGGTCCCTGCCGCCGCACCTGTACCCGCACGGCTCCGCTCTGCTCAACACGCTGCAGCAGGTGGCCGCGGCCGCGGGCACGGCGCTGTTCATCACCGTCATGACGCTGGGCATCGTGGCCGGCGCCGAGTCCGGACAGGGCGACGTGGCCGCGCAGATGACCGGCGTCCACAACGCGCTGGTGGTGGGCGCGATCATCTCGCTCATCACCGTGGTGGGCGCGTGGTTCGTCCGCAACACCGCGCAGACCGAGGGGCCGGCGGTGACGGCCGCGGAGGAGGAGCAGATCTCGCCGTGACCGGCCGGGTCCGCTATCGGGTGAGGACCGTGAGCGACCGCGTCGCCCGGGTCATCGCGACGTAGCGGTCGACCGCGTCGATCACGCCCGCGTCGGTCGCACCCGCACCGGTCGTGCCCACTCCGATCGCGCCGGCGCCGATCTCGCCGGTACCGGCGGCGCCCGGATCGACCAGTACGACCAGGTCGAACTCGAGCCCCTTGGCGGTGGCCGCGGTCAGTGATCGGACGCGGTCGCTCGCCGGCACCTCGCTCGCTGGCACCCCGCTCGCCGGGAAGTCGTCGCCGTGAGCGCCGGTCGCGGTGATCACGCAGGCCACGCCCTCCGGGTTCGACTCGAGCCACGCCTCGAGCACGTTCCGCAGATCGCCGACGCGGCCGTACGCGACCGGCTCGCCGCTGCTGCGGACCGAGACCGGCACGTTCGCGTCGGGGCGCACCGCCCTGATCACCGGGGCGGCGGCCTCCATCACCTCAGACGGGGTGCGGTAGTTGATGGTCAGGTGGACCGTGTCGACCCGGCCGGGGGACAGGCCGACCCGCTCCAGCCGCTCGGGCCAGGACTCCGCGAAGTCGTGCCTCGCCTGGGCGCGATCGCCGACCACCGTGAGGTGCCCGGACGGGCAGCGGCGCAGGATCATCTGCCACTCGGCGTCCGAGAGCTCCTGCGCTTCATCCACGATGATGTGCGCGAAGGTGCCGGCCAGGCGGGCGGCGTCGGTGGTCGTCGCGTCGTCGTCGGGGGCCTGGTCGAGCAGCGCCTCCTGCAGGTCGCGGTGACGCAGCATGGGCGCCACCCCCTCGGGATCGTCATCGGCCGCGATCACCTCGTCGATCACCGACCTCCGCCGCTGCAGTTCGGCCGCGCGCTCGGCATGCCGGCGCCGTCGTCTCGTGTCCCGGTCGGCATCCCCCAGCTGGTGCCGCGCCGCATCGAGAAGGGGGAGGTCCGATCGCGTCCAGGCAGCGGGCTCGTCCCGGCGGAGCACGCGGGCCTGCTCTGAGCTGAGCCAGGGCGCGCACAGGCGCAGGTAGGCCGGAACGGTCCACAGATCACCCACCAGCTCCGCCGCGTCGATCATCGGCCACGCGCGGTGGAGCTCGCGGCGCAGGTCGGCGTTCGCCAGTAGCTCCGCCCGCAGAACCGCCTCGGGAACGCCGGCGTCGGACTTCTCCAGGAGAATCTCGACCAGGGTCTGGAGGATCTCGTGCCGGGCCTCGTTGTGGGGCGTGCCGTCCTCGGGGGAGGCGAAGGCCTCGGCCCAGTCGCCCGGTGTCAGCTCGAGGTCGATCCACTCTGTCTGGACCCGAATCGGCTGCTCGGGAGGCTGCTCGTAGAAGCGCACGGCCGCCTCGATCGCCCGGACCATCGGCATCCCCGACTTGAGGCGGGCGGCCTCGGGATCGGGTTCCTCGCCGACGCCCGGAGCGGGGATGTCGGGAACCAGGTCGGCGAGCGTGGCCGTCTGCACACTGTGCTCACCGAGGGCCGGAAGGACATCCGCGACGTAGTCCAGGTACGGGCGGTGCGGGCCCACCAGTAGTAGGTGTCCGCGCCGCAGTCCGAGGCGAGATTCCGAGTGCAGCAGGTATGCCGCCCGGTGCAGCGCCGCCACCGTCTTGCCCGTCCCCGGACCGCCGTCCACCACGAGTGCGCCCGACGAGTCCGCGCGGATGATCGCGTCCTGGTCGGCCTGGATCGTGGTGAGTACGTCGTGCATCCGGCCGGTCCGTGCCCGGCCGAGGCTCGCGACGAACGCCGAGTGGTCGTCCAGGGCGGTGTGGGTGCCCACCTCGTCGTCGTCAAGAACCTCGTCCCAGTAGTCGATGATGCGCCCGCCCGACCACCTGTACCTCCGCCGGTATCTCACCCCCATCGGTCGGGCGAGCGTCGCGGCGAAGAACGGCTCGGCGGCCGGTGAGCGCCAGTCCACCAGCAGGGAGGTGCCGGTCGGGTCGGTCAACCCAATGCGGCCCACGTAGAGGGGCTCGACGTCCCCGGCGAGGGCGACGTGCCCGATGCACAGGTCCAGTCCGAACCGGCGTAGGGTGGCGAGTTCGGCGACCAGGCGGCGGATGTCCGCGTCGCGGGTGATGGTCTGGGCACCGGTGCCGGCGGGGTCGCGGCGGCGGGCGGCGAGGCGGGCGGACTGGTCGGTGACCCGCTGCGCAAGGCAGTCCGCGATCGCCGAGAACCGCTGTTCGTCGGCCGCGATCAGCGCCGGATCGGCCTTGGCCCGAAGGCGGTCGGGGAGAGAGAAAATGCTGGTGGTGACGGGTGGCATCGCGCAAGTGTGCACCCGTACCGGGGCCTTGCGGCAAGGCCCCCTACCAGCTATAACTTGGAAGAGGGACAGAGAATCCACAGTGCGAGCGAGGTCCCGATCTCGCACGAAGGTGATCCACGTCATATCCTTAGCGACGTGAAGATCGATCTGACGGTCCTGGCGATCCCCGGTTTCATCGCGGCGATGGCGGCCGAGTACGCGTGGCAGTCCCGCAATCCGGCGGAGGGGGAGCGGGCCGGCGACTACGAGTTCGCCGACACCATGGCCAGCCTCTCGATGGGCGTGGGCAGCCTCGTGGCCCCGTACGTCGCGGGCAGGTTGCTCGCCCCGGTCACCCCCCGGACCGGCAGGTACGCCAAGGCGCTGATGGGTCTGTCGCTCGCGGCGGCGGCGGTGGCCACGGCGGGAGACGTGTGGCGGCGCACCCGGACCACGGGGTTGCTCGAGGCGGGCGCGGTGCCGTCGCGGGTGGCGTCAGGTGTGGGCGCGAGACCGGGCAACGACGACGACGAGGTCCCCGCCTCTCACCCGTCGACCGTCGCGGGGTCCGCGCCCGTGCCCGCCGTGGGAAGAGTGCAGGTGCCCACGGGTGAGGCTGTCCAGGTGCCGCCCGCGCTACGACGCATCACCGGCGGGTCGGCGGTCACGGCGCTGGCCTCGGCGGTCGTCACGGTCTCGACGTTGTGGAGCGCGGAGACGGCCGCCAGGAAGCTCTTCCGGTTCTCTCCGCTCGACCTCGGCTCGGGGCCGCTCGCCTACATGGTGGCGATCCTGGGGTGGGACTTCATCTACTACTGGAACCACCGCTTCGACCACGAGAGCCGCTGGCTGTGGGCCATGCACGTGGTGCACCACTCCAGCGAGCGCTACAACCTCTCCACGGCCCTGCGCCAGCCGGTGGCCGAGGCGTTGACGATCTATGTGCCGTACGGGCTGCTCTCGCTGCTGGGCGTGCGGCCGGCGCTGGTGCAGGACGCGCGCGCGATCAACCTGATCTACCAGTTCTGGATCCACACAGCGGTGATCCGGTCCATCGGGCCGCTGGAGAAGGTGTTCAACTCGCCCTCTCACCACCGCGTGCACCACGGCAGCAACCGCGAGTACCTGGACCGGAACCACGGCAGCATCCTCATCGTGTGGGACCGCCTGTTCGGCACCCACGAACTCGAGGGGGAGGAGGTGGTCTACGGGCTGACCACCAACATCGACACGTTCAACCCGTTGCGGATCGCCACGCACGAATGGATCGCGATCGCCCGCGATGTCTTCCGCTCCGAGACCTGGGCCGACCGGGTCGGGTACCTGGTGCGCGGGCCGGGATGGGCGGGGGCGCGACGGGCGTAGAGGGCGCTGACCTGGGGTGCCCTGCGCGGGCCGTTCAGGGCACCGCAGGTCAGGGGGGTGTCCGCGGTCGTCGGATGGTGGGTGCTCACGTGCGCGATTCACCGTTTCGTGAACCAGTCGAATAACCTTCGCGTTGACCTCTTCCGGTCCCGGGCTCACCCGTCTCACGAGTTCGCTGCAGACGAACTGCTTGACAGACTGGAAGGCCGCCGCACGGTAACGGGTGCCCGGTAAGGTCCGATTTCACGAGCAAGGCACCGCACCCGAATTCACAAGGAGTGACGTCGTGTTTCCATTCGGATCGATCGACAACCCGCTGCGCTATCTCTTCGGCCCCGGTCCGGGTGAGGCGTCCTGCCTGGCGCTGACGCCCGAGTGCATGGGGCTCATCCCCTACCTCGCAGCCCGGTTCGGCGCGGGGTCCTGACCCTCTGGGTTCTCCAGGAGCCGGCGCTGCGCCCGGCGCCCCAGGGCCGCCATGAGGGGTAGGCCCGCCACTGCCAGCCGCGGAAAGGTCGCGCCCAGGTGCGCGAGACCTCCGCGCCACGCCGGCACGGACGTCACCGGGCGGGGGGAGTCCAGCACCGCGCCGACGGCGCGCACCACGTCGCCGGGCGTGAGCAGTGATCCGGAGAACGACAGGGCGGCCTGCGGGTCGGTCAGCTTGTCGTGGAGCATCGGGGTCCAGATCCCGTCAGGGCAGATGCAGGAGATCGCGATGTCGTGGATCCCCGCCAGCCGCAGGTCGATGGCCGTGCTGGTGCTGAACCCCATCACGGCGTGCTTGGAGGCGGCGTAGACGGCCTCACCCGGCACGGCGGAGATCCCGGCGAGAGAGGCGATGGTGATGATGTGCCCGCCGCCGCGGTGACCGCCCGTGTGTCCGCCACCGTGGCCGGCGCCACAACCAGGGCCCCGGCCGCGCATCGCGTCGATCGCGGCGACGGTGCCGTTGATCGCCCCGAGGGTGTTGACCTCGATGAGCAGTCGCCGTTGCTCCTCGCTCTGCTCCCACGCCGGGCCCGTGAGGAGCACGCCGGCGTTGTTGACCCACACGTCCAGGCCCCCCGTCTGCTCGACGAGCGCATCCCGAGCCATCTCGATCTGCCGGTGATCGCGGACATCGACGGCCGCCCAGCTGGCGTTCGCCCCGAGGTCGGCGGCGGCCGCGGCGGCGGTGTCGGCGTCGACGTCGGTGACCATCACCCGGTATCCGCGTCCGGCGAGCATCTCGGCGATCTCCCTGCCCACCCCGCGACCGGCACCGGTCACGAGCGCGCTGCGCGGCCTCGTCGTCGTCACTTCTCGCTTCCCAGTCCGGAGCGGATCCGGCCGTAGGAGATGCCACCGTGGCAGTAGGTGGGCACGACCGGCCAGAAGCGCTTCCAGGGGACGAGCTCGGTGGAGGGCAGGATCTGGAGCCAGCGCGGGTCGCCGGGGCACGGGTCCGCCATGGTCTTCTCCTTGATCATGGAGTCGTACTGATCCAGGGAGTCCTCGAGGGTGTTGGCGTTGGGACAGATCTCCCGGCCGAACTGCTCGTGGTACCGCCGCACGCCCGGGATCCGGGACAGCTCCGGCTGCCAGTTGTCCAGCGAGATGCCGTTCTCCGAGGACACCCACACGCCGTCCGGGGTGTTGACGACCAGCGAGTGGTTGCCGTCGGTGTGTCCGGGGGTCCACATCAGGGCGAGGCCGGGGCCGAGCTCGATGTCCCCGTCGAACACCGCGAACTTCGAGCGGTCGACCCCGCCGAGACCGTCGGCGACGTACCACGCCCACTGCATGGGGTGCAGGTCCTCGAGCGTGGCCAGCTCACGTCGGTGGACCAGCAGCCGCGCGTCTCCGAACAGTGGGTCGCGGGGCGCGGTCTCCCCGGGGATGACCTCCGTCGAACCGAGGATCATGCGCGGGTCCTGCACGTGCAGGTGGTCGAAGGTGCAGAAGTCCACGTCCTGCGGCGTGAGCCCGACCCTGGCGAGCGCCTGATCCGGCTCGTTGAAGTACTTGAGGATCAGCTTCACGGCCAGGTTGCCGCCGGGGACCTTGTCGACGAGCGCCTGGAGGTTGTCGTAGAAGGGCGCCTCGGCGGACCCCGCGGGGACGGTCGGCTCGAACACCAGGGTGCGGGGGCGGCCGTTCCAGTCGTCGTACTGCACCACGATCATCCGGTTGATCATGGTGATCAGCGGCAGGCTGGGGACCGAGACCGCGTTGTTGAACGCGTACTTGACCGGGTACGGCGCCGCCGCCACGTCCACGGACTGCACCGCCCGCACCTGCCCCTGCTGCACGAACCGCGTCTTGTACTCGGCGGCCGCCGCGCGCACCGCCCGCAGGCGTTCACCCCGGGGCCACACGTCGTGGACACCGTCGAACTCGGGGATCGAGCGCGCGCCGATCTGCTCGAGCATCTCCTCGGTGGACTGTTCCCGCAGGGTCTGCTCCTGCAGTTCCCGGTCGCCCAACTCGTGTTCGCGCAGCATCACCGCTCCTGTTCTCCTCGGGGCGCCGTGGCTCTCCCGGCGCCGTGCTCCTGACGGGTACTTCCAGGATCCGGTGTCCGTCGCCGCCCCACTTGTCTCAGCGCGACACTCTCCCCCGGCGTCGGAGCTCGCCGGGGGAGACGCCGAACCACCGCCGCACGGCGTGGCTGAGCGTGGACTGTTCGGAGAACCCGACCAGGTCGGCGATCTGCGTGAAGGACAGGTCGGTGGTCGTGATGAACCGGTGTGCCCGGTCCCGCCGCAGGTCGTCCACGACCCGACCGTAGGTGGTGTCCTCCACGACGAGGTGGCGCTGCAGGGTTCGCGGGTGGATCGCGAGCGACGCCGCCACCTCGGCGAGTGCCGGGACCCGCCCGGGAAGGCGCTCGCCCACAGCCCGGCGGACCCGACCCGCCATCGAGTGGGCGGGGTCGGAGTAGGTGCCCGCCAGGTGGTCGAGGGCGGCCTGTCGGATCTCCTCGTCGGCGGTGGCGAACGAGGCGTCCAGGATCCTGCGCTCGACGCACAGCGCGGCCACGGGGCGGTCGAACTTGATGTCGGCACCGAAGAAGTCCAGGTAGCGGTCCACGGGCGAGAGCGGCCCGTGGGTCAGCTCGACGGATCGGAGACCGGGACTGCGCCCGAGCAACTGCACCGCCATCCGGTGGAACAGGCCGAGCCCCAGCTCGATGGCCTGAGGGGAGTACGGCGACTCGGACAGCTGCTTGCGGTATGTCAGCGCGATCACTCCGCGCCGGTTCCACGGGTCGTCGTCGACGCCGATCGTCAGCGCGGGGCTGTGGACGAACAGGAAACGCGCCGCGCACTCGAGCGCCTCGGTGGCGGTGGAGCTGGGGCGGATCGCCCGGGCCACGGGACCGAGGATGGAGATGTCCTGTCGGTCGGCCAGCCGCAGCCCGAAATCCGGGCACTCGAGCGCGGCAGCGGCGGCGTCGAGCATCTGGTCGTGCGCGGTGATCGAGATCAGGCCGTCGTCGCCGGCGAGGGCCTCGGCCGCGATGCCGTACTGGTCGAGCAGGTGCTCGGGGTCCCCTCCGAGTTCGCTCACGAGCGGGGCGAAGCCGCGAAGGCTGGCGGTGCGGATCAGCGGCTGCACGCCACCACCCGGGCGCTACCGTTCCGCCAGGTGACCACGGACTCCGGGCTGCTCACCCGGGCACACCGATCTCCCCGGCCACCCGACGGCCCGACTCGACAGCCCCGTCCATGTACCCGGCCCAGCGGGTGGCGGTCTCCGTGCCCGCCCAGTGGATCGGGCCGACCGCGCGGCGCAGGTGGGGTCCGAAGCGGGTCAGGGTCCCGGGCGCGGCGAACGCGCCGTAGCACCCGCTGCTGTACTCTTCCTCCGCCCAGTCGCGCTCGATGTAGTCGACGGGTTCGCGGGCCCGGGGCCCGAAGTATCCGGCGAGATCCTCCAGCACCTGCGCCCGACGGTCGGCGGGCGTCATGCGCGAGCACCGGTCCGCGTGTCGGCCTTCGAGGAATCCGACCAGCACCCCGGGGCCACCGCCCGCGGCGCCGTGGGGGGTGTTGTCGAAGACCGTGCCCAGCGGGCGGGTGTCGCTGTTCGCCTGACCGCTCCAGCCGTCGGCGCGCCAGAACGGCTCCGGGTAGGCGACGTTGACCTTGATCACCCGTCCCATGGGCAACCGTTGGACGAGCTGGTCGCGGTCCCCGGGCAGGCCGGGGGAGTAGCGGATCCTCGACGCGAGCGGCGGAGGAACGGCGACGACCACGTGGCGCGCGCTCACGGTGTGGTGGCCGGTACGGACGCGGACGGAACCGACGTCCCACTCGACCGCGGTGACCGGGCTGTCCAGCACCACCCGTTCGCCGAGTTGCCGCGCCATCTCGATCGCGATCGTCTGCGCCCCGCCCACCACGCGGTCCTGCTGCGCTCCACCGGCGGTGTCGATCATCGCGTCCAGTCCGCCGGCCGAGCCGATGTAGAACGCCGCCCACAGCGCGGAGAGGTCCTCGGGGCCGGTCGAGAACACAGCCTCGGTGAGGAGTCGGTAGAACCCGCGGGCCCGCGGGGTGCGGGCGGTGCGTCTGAGCCAGGTGTCGAACGTCTGCGAGTCCAGGCGGTCGGCGCCGGAGGCGTTCCACGGGTCGTCGAGCGGGATGCGGGCGGCCATCCGGTCGAGCCGCCACTGGGTCTGGGCGATATCGGCCAGGGTGACCGGGTCGAACCTGGGGATCCGGCCGGTGTACTCCGCCCTGGCGCCGCCGAGTTCGGCGATGTGCCGGCCCTCGACGTGGGTGGGGAAGGTCTGCAGTCCCAGTTCGCGGATCAGTGCCAGGACGTGGTGTTGGGTGGGGCCGACCCACTGCCCCCCGACCTCGATGGGCTGGCCACCGGCGAGCGTGGCGCCCAGTAGCCTGCCGCCCACACGGTCCCGGGCCTCCAGAACCATCACCTCGTGGCCCGCCCGGGTCAGCTCACGCGCGGTGACCAGGCCGGCGATCCCCGCCCCCACGACCACCACGTCCACCGATGAGTCCATTGTCGAGCCTCTCCACGCCCTCGAATCGCAGACATTCCCACAGTATTCCGAGCCCCCGCCGGCCCGGGTCAGGACAGTGAACTCGACGCGACGGACCCCTGCCGTCTGCCACCCTTGTCGGCATGGACACGGACAGGCGATCCCTGCCGCGCAACTCGTGGCTCTCCCGGGGCGAGCCGCTCGATCGTGACGACGCGGCGAGCAGGATCAGCGCTTACATCTACGGCAACATCCTGGTGCTCGCGGCGCTCGTGCCGATCGTCCAGAGCGAGAAGTACGTCGGGATCGCGATAGTGCTGGGCACCGCCCTGTCGACGTTCATCGCGCACGTCTTCGCCGAGGCGGTGGGCCACGGCGTGCGTGAGGGCGAGCCGCTGAGCCGCGCCGAGCGGCTCGCCGAACTGCGGAACTCGGTGCCGATCCTGAGCTCGGCGGTCCTGCCGTCGCTCATCCTCGCGGTCGGGTGGATCGGGGTGATCGAGCACGGTACCGCCATCCTGCTCGCGGAGATCACCGTGCTGGTGCGGATCGGCGGCGTCGTCTTTGTGATCGGCCGACTCAACGGCGAACGGCCCGATCGGAGGTGGCTCCTCGGCGCGGCGGCACTCACGGTTGTCGCCGTGGCCGTCGTGGCGCTCAAGGTCGCTCTGACGCACTGAGCCGGCGTCACCGGTCGATCATCCGCACCGGCCGTTCCGGCCGACCGGTCACCTCCCGAACAGCCTCGCCAGGAACCCCTCCGCGGGGGCCTTGGCGTGACCGGGGCACCGCTGGGACCTGGGCACGGCGGACATCACCTGGTCGACGTGCATGCCGCACCCGGCCCACGTCGTCTTTCCACAGGTCTTACAGGTGGCGGGTCTGCACATGGTCGTTCTCCTCAAGGTCACAGAGTGCGGGGTCAAGGGCCGCGGGATCGTCGCGAGGTCGCCAGGCGAACGGTCGGCTCGCTCGGGCCTCGACAGCCAGCATACATACCCTAGGGGGTATAGACAATGAACGCGCGACCAGCCTTGTCTTGACTCCCTCGTCGATGAGTGTCACTGTATTAAGCACCTAATACAGCGACACGGACGGGGGCTCGATGCAGTTCGACACCGCCTCTCCGATCTGGGTGCAGCTCGTCGAGGAGTTCTCGCGACGCATCGTGATCGGGGAGTGGGCGGCGGGCGCGAGGATGCCCGGGGTCCGCGAACTGGCGTCCGACCTGGGCGTCAACCCCAACACCGCACAGCGGGCACTGGCCGAGTTGGAACGGCTCGAGCTGTGCCGATCCGAGAGGGCCAGCGGGCGATACGTCACCTCCGACGACGCCCGCATCGACGAGGTCCGCGCCGACCTCGCCTCCGGCGCCGCCCACGAGTTCATCCGTCGGGTCCGCGGCCTCGGGATGACGCAGGACAAGGCCCGAGCACTACTGGACAACAGATGGGACGACCATGACCACACCACTGCCCATGCGCACGACGGAGGTGCCTGACGTGAGCATCACCGAGAACGCCGCGCCCACACTCGTCGAGGCCTCGGGGCTGCGCATGAGTTACGGCTCCACGACCGCGTTGGACGCGCTCGACCTCCGCCTGGCTCCGGGCCGGATCGTGGGACTGCTCGGGGAGAACGGCTGCGGTAAGACCACCCTCCTCAAGATCCTCGCCGGCGTGCTCTCGGGATACTCCGGCAGCGTGCGGATCGACGGCCACGCCCCCGGACCCGAGTCCAAAGCGATCGTCTCCTTCCTGCCCGACACCAGCTTCCTCCCCGATTCCGCACGGGTGACCTACTGCCTGGAGCTCTACGCCGACTTCTTCTCCGATTTCCGCACCGAGAAGGCCCGAGACCTGATCGGGTTCTTCGGTCTGAGCGAAACCGCCCGGCTCAAGGAGATGAGCAAGGGCATGCGCGAGAAGGTCCAGATCGCGCTGGCCATGTCCCGTGACGCGAAGGTGTTCCTGCTGGACGAACCCATCTCCGGCGTCGACCCGGCCGCACGTCAGCTCATCCTCGACGGGATCCTCCGCAACCTCTCCGAGGACTCACTGCTCCTGATCTCCACGCACCTGGTGCACGACCTGGAGCCCATCCTCGACGCCGCGGTGATGATGCGCCACGGCCGCGTCCTGCTGCAGGGCGACGCCGACGACCTCCGCGGCCAGCACTCCGCCAGCCTCGATCAGATCTTCAGGGAGACCTACCGATGACGCTGACACTGCTCAAGCACGAATGGTTGCGTACGCGTGGGGCGCTCGGGACGACTCTCGGCATGATCACCCTGATCGGAGTCCTGGGCAGTCTGCTCGGGGCCGCCGGATGGCCCCTTCTCTCCCAGTTCGGGATGGCCCTGGGCGTGTTGGCCGCGATCGTGGCGGTCCCGGCCGTCCAGTTGACCCTCGCCGCCGATTACTGGCGTACCGGGTACGGCCGCACCGGGTACTTCACCCACTCCATCCCCGTCCGCGGCTCGACCATTTTCTGGGTCAGGTTGGCGTGGGCGATGATCGCGTCGCTGGCCGCGCTCGTCCTCACCGCCGGGCTCGCGCTGCTCGCCTGGTGGGCGGCGGGGTTGCAGTCAGGGATCACCTCGCCGTCGTCGTCAGTCCTGTCCGACATCTGGACCACGGTGACCACGGCCGCGCCGCCCTGGATGATCGCCGCCGGGCTCATCGTGGGCCTCTCCTCGTTCCTGATCTGGCCGGTCTACTACTACTTCGCGGTCTCGGTGGGGCACGAGCGGCGACTGGCGGCTCTGGGCGCCGGTGGGCCGGTCGTGGTGTTCGTCGTGATCTACGTGGCCACTCAGGTGCTGTCGCTGCTGGCGATGATCGCGCTGCCGTTCGGCGTCGCGATGGGCGCCGGCAACACCCTCGAGTTCGTGCGCGTCGACATTCTCGGCGAGCTGGCCGCGGGCGCGGCCGCCCAGAACGACGTCATGCCCGTCGGCTTCCTGGCCGCGTCGGCAGTGCTGGCGGTGTACTGCCTGTGGCGCACCGCCCGCTCGTGGGATCGCAAGGTCGCCCTGGTCTGATACCGGTCGGGCCCCGGGTTCGGACGCCCGGGGCCCGACACCCGCGTCAGTCCCCGGCCTCGGCGAGGAGCCCGTAGAGGCGTTTACGCAGGGCGACCAGTTCCCGGGTGGCCGCCTCTCCGGCGGCCGGGTCGCCGGTCTGGACGACCGCCCGCACGGCCATGGCGGCCTCGCCGAAGGCCTTCCAGAGGTCGGCGTCCCCGCCCAGGCGGGAAGCGGCCTCCTCGGTGGCGTCGTCCCACGGGGCCGGGCGGTCCGCGAGCTGTTCGACCTCCGCCCGCCCGGCGTCGGTGAGCTGGTAGTGCTTGGGCCCGGCGTCGTCGGCGGGACCGATGAGGCCCTCGTCCTCCAACAGCGAGAGTGCCGGGTAGACCGCGCCAGAACTCGGGCGCCAGGTGCCCCCGCTGCGCTCGGCCAGTTCGCGGATGATCCCGTATCCGTTCTGTGGCCCCTCCGCCAGGAGCAGGAGCACGCCGTGCCGGACATCACCTCGCCGGCGTCGCCGCTGGTGCCCGCGCCGCATCCCGGGACCGTCATCGAACGTGCCGAAGGCCCCTCCCGGGCCGAAGGGACCACCGGGTCCGAACGGCCCGCCCGGACCGAACGGGCCACCAGGACCGAACGGCGTGCCGGGCCCTCCCGGGCCGAACGGCGCCCCGCCGCCACCGTGCTCGTGACGACGGCCCCTGTGGTGTCCGTGCTGACGGCCGGGGCGGCCGCCTCGCCGGGGATGTCCGCCCCGGCCCGGTGTCGCCGACGGGCCGAAGTCGCCCGGCCCGTATGTGTCGTCGATGTTCATCGCGACTCCTTCCGATCTGGGGTGCCTGGTTGGCCCCCGTCTGTCTAGAAGTATCCGCACCATTCTCAAGAATGTCAACGACATATCGATAACTGACGGTTGCGTCGAGTGGTCCACCGGTCAGGCAAGATAAGAATCAATGCGGGGAACACTCAGGTGCGCCCACGCGTTGACCCAGTACGAGTGATTCGTCGGTGACCCGGCGGGGACTCTCGCTACACGACCTTCCCCGACAATCCGAAGGGACCTCGATGCGCAGCAGTAGCAATCCGGTCTTCAGCTCTCTGTCCCAGGACAGCGCGCGTGGCGCCACCCACCTCGGTGGCGCGGGCCGTGCCACCTTCCAGCAGGGCCAGTACGGCCACCAGGGCTTCGGTGCCCAGGCCGGGTACGGTGCGCCCCAGGCCCATCCGCAGTTCGAGGCGGACACGCGGCCCATGACGATCGACGACGTCGTCACCAAGACCGCCATGACGCTGGGCCTGCTCAGCATCGTGGGCGTGATCGCGTTCTACATGATCAGCGTCAACCCCGGTCTGCTCTTCCCGTTGCTGCTCGTCGGCGGTATCGGTGGCCTCGTCGTGGTGCTCATCGCCACCTTCGGCCGGAAGATGGACTCCGCTCCGATCACCCTGACCTACGGTGCGCTCGAGGGGTTGTTCGTCGGCGCGGCCACGTACCTGTTCACCGCCGACATCCAGGGCGGTGGCGTCCTCGGTGCGGTCGGCGCCGCGATCCTCGGCACCATCGGTGTGTTCGTGGGCATGCTGTTCGTCTACAAGACCGGCGCCGTTCGCGTGACCCCCAAGTTCACGCGCTTCCTCACCGCCGCCATCGTGGGCGTGCTGTTCGCGGCGCTCGGCAGCATCGTGCTCAGCTTCTTCACCGGCGGCTCGAACCCGCTCTACAACGGTGGCCCGATCGCGATCGCCTTCTGTCTCCTGTGCATCGGCCTCGCCGCGTTCAGCTTCCTGCTCGACTTCGACAACGCCGACCGCCTCGTTCGTGCCGGTGCCCCCAACAAGATGGCGTGGGGCGTCGCGCTCGGCCTGACCGTCACCCTGGTCTGGCTGTACATCGAGATCCTGCGCCTGATGAGCTACTTCCGCGACTGATCAGCGCGAGCGGTAGCGCCTGCGGCCCCGGCTCCCGACACGGGAGCCGGGGCCGCAGTCATTTCCGGGGTGCGGGCATCTGGGTGGCGTCGGCGTTTCGGGCGCAGGGTGCTGGAGCGGGGCGGGCGGCGGCCCCTTGGTCCGGGTTACGCGTCCGGAATGGACCAATCACGACTCGCAAGTGGGTCCGAGGCGGGCAGAGAGAACGCGGAACCCGAGGGAGGCGCGCCCACCCAACGACGCGAGTGGGGCCCACCCGACGAGAAGAGCGTTCCGGACAGTCCCTCTCGGGAAACGTGTCCGGAACGCTCTTGTCGATGCTGGCCCGGGGCGCGCGATGGGCCGGGTGGGCCCGGCG
>NZ_JADDKI010000013.1:0-9624 GCF_015356725.1 Dietzia sp. SYD-A1 | reverse complement strand
ATGGCCCACGGGGTCACCACCGCGGCCAGTCCCATTCCGGCGGCGACAGCCGCGGACAGGAGCCCGAAGCCGCCCATCCCGGCGACCACCGGGCCCCCTCCCCCTTCGGACTCCACATCGCGCAGCAGCAGGACCGCGAGCATCGTGGTGATACCGAAGGCGGCCCGACCGAGCGTCACGCCGGCCAGCGCGACCCAGACCAGGGTGGTGGAGCGGGCGGCGCGCACGCCCTCGGCCAGACCCCCGGCGAACAGCCCCAGCGCATTCCGGGCCACGCCGTCACCGGAATCCGTGGTGATCTCCTCGTTGTCGGGTCCGAGGTGTCGCGGGGGCAGCGCCACAATGGCCCACGCTCCCAGGACGGCGCTGACCACGGCAGGCACGAGCGTCCAGGAAACGGCCGCGTCGCCTGCGCCGAGCACCGCGAGGACCGCGAACGCCGCGACCGCACCGACCGCTGTCACCACCGATCCGACTGTGACGAGAATCGAGTTCGTGGCCGCGAGGATCCGCTCCGGCACCACGCGGGGCATCGACGCGGTCATCCCGGTGTTGATGAGCCGGCCGAGTCCGATCGCCACCAGAGACAGACCGAACAGCGCGGCGAGCCCTGCACCCGAATGCACGGCGCCGACGGCGATCAGCGCGATCGTGGCGATGATCGCGAGCGTCCTGATCAGTGCGGCCACCGCCACCACGACCCGTCTGTCCCAGCGGTCGAGGGCGGCGGCGGCGAACGGGCCGACGATCGAGTACGGCAGCAGCATCACGGCGAACCCGCCTGCGATCGCGGCCGGGGTCGTGGCGGACTCGGGGCTGAAGAGCACGATCCCGCCGAGCGCGGCCTGGTGGATCCCCTCACTGAGCAGGGCGGCCAGGCGGGCGGTGGACAGGCGGCCGAGCCCGTCGGACTCCCGCAACGCGGCGGCCAGGCGACCGCGCCTCGTGTCGGCCGGTCCTGCGGTCGGAGAGGTCACGGGAGCCACCGTAGCGAGACCTGATCGAGGGGACGGGGATGTGGTCGGGCGGTGGCGCGGGCATCATGGTCGCATGGACACGGGACCGGACGATCTGAGCGGCGGGGGCCTCTTCGGTGACCGCCTCTACGACGCGATGGACAAGCGGGATCCCGTCGCCGGTTCGCTGCTCATCGCGGCGCCCGACATGCCGGACCCCAACTTCCGGCGGGCGATCATCTACGTGATCGAACACGACCATTCCGGCTCTCTGGGGGTGGTGATCACCCGACGGAGCGAGACACCGGTCGAGACGATCCTGCCGGCCTGGGCGGAGATGTGTGCTCCACCGGCGGTGTTCCACATCGGGGGCCCGGTCAAGCCGGACACCGGCATCGCGCTGGTGGTGCTCGCGTCGGGGGTCGACGGCGAGACCTACTCGGGTCTGCAGCAGATCGAGGGACGGGTCCACGTGGTGGATCTCGACAGCGATCCCGACCAGCTGCGGGACAACGTCGAGGGGATGCGCGTGTTCGTCGGCTATACCGGCTGGGCGCCCGGCCAACTGCAGGGGGAACTGGACCGCGGCGACTGGTACGTCGCGCCCAGCCTCCCCAGCGATCTGCTCGGGCCGTCGCACGTGGACGTCTGGGGCACCGTGCTCCGCCGCCAGGAGATGCCTCTCCCCCTCTACGCCACCTATGTCAGCGACGGGGACGTGAACTGATCGGTCAGTCCTCGGGCATCGGGGTTGTCCTCCCGTTCAGCCGCTCGCGCGCGGTGGCGCCACGCCGACCGAGGGGGAGGGTCCCCGTCGCGGCGGCGAGCCCCACCCGAGCGCCATCCCCGTAGAAGGTCTCGATGCCCCCCTCGTCCACGACGTAGGTCTCGTGCCAGATCCCCACGGCCCCCGGGTTTCTCCGCGCCCTGGCGTTGAAGTCGCGCCACGCGGGCATGTGTGCTTTCTCGGCGTCCCGGGCGTACCAATAGAGCTGATCGACGGAGTTCCAGTACTGGACAACCCAGGGGCCGTTGGCGCCGAGCAGGGTCTGAGCCCCGAGGAACCCCACGTCCTCGGCCTCTCCCCTGTCGGCCGCCATGCGGATGCGTTCCAGTTCGGCGAGCATCCTGGGCATCGCCCAGAACACCGGGAGCCACAGGTCGGGACGGAGGGGGCGGTGGATGGTCATGCCGATGTGGAAGACGACGAGGCCGCCATCCCGGGCGTGGGTCACGGGAAGAGGCCGCTCCCGGGTCGTGTGGCTGGATGATCGCGTGACCATGTCAACTCCTCTGGACGCTGCCACGGCGCGGTGCCGAGGGCAGTTGGATACTTCGAGTATCCGGTGTTGGATACTGCTACTATCCAGTAAAGGAGCGTCGCTGTCGAGAGGGGCGGAGTGAGAATCTCGGAACTCGCCGACGTCACGGGAACGACCGTGACGACACTCAAGTTCTATCTGCGTCGAGGGTTGCTCCACCCCGGACGATCGGTGACCCGCACCCAGGCCGACTACGACGCCGGCCATGTCGAACGGGTCCGTCTGGTCGTGGCGCTGTCCGAGGTGGGAGGCTTGGATCTGGCGGCGGTGGGTCGGGTGCTGGAGGCCATAGAGACCCCCGACGTCGGACGGTTGGACGTGATGGCCACCGCCCAACACGCGCTGTCGGGAGAACGGGCGCACGAGCCCGCGGCTGGGGAGGAGGACACGCCCCGCGGTGACGAACGCACGCGCGCGTGGATCGCCGCTCGGGAGTGGCAGGTCGATCTCGGCGACGTCATCGTCGATCGACTCGCCCAGGCGTGGCGTGCGTGTGACGACGCAGGAATCGGGTTGGACGAGGGTCGTCTGGACGCCTATGCCGACGCCGCCGAGCGGATCGCCCGCATCGATGTCGCCTCGGTCCCGTCCGAGCCGGCGGCGGCGGTGCGACAGGTGGTGCTCGGGACCGTGCTCGTCGAGCCCGTGCTCACCGCGTTGCGTCTGCTCGCGCAGCAGCACGTGGCACTCACCGGCCGCGCTGATCCCGACAAGTGAGATTGGTTGGTCATATAGTAGGACTGGGCGTACTGTCGGCCTGGTGAGGCCCGGACCCGCTGACGACAATAGTGTGGCACCCCGTCAGTGGGCCATTCTCGGGGTCGGCACGCTCGCCGCGTCCTCCGCCTCGGTGTTCGTGGCGGGTGTGGCGTTCCTCCTGCCCTTCCTGCACACGGAGGTCGGCCTGTCGCTCCCCGCGGCGGGCGCGCTGGTGGCGCTGCCCTCGGTGGGGACCGCGCTGACTCTCGTGGCGTGGGGGTGGCTCGTCGACCGGACCGGCGAGCGGCTCGTGCTCGTGAGCGGATCCGTCCTCACCACCGCCGCCCTCGCAGGCGCGCTCATCACCCCGTCCCTGGCCCTGCTCTCGGCGTGCTTCCTGCTCGCGGGCGCGGCCTCGGCCTCCGCTGCCTCGGCGAGTGGTCGGCTCGTGGTGGGGTGGTTCCCTGCGCGACGACGGGGAATGGCGATGGGCGTCCGGCAGATGTCTCAACCCCTCGGGGCGGCGATCGCAGCGATGTCGATGCCCGCGCTGGCGGCCTCGCACGGTCTGCGTGCAGCCCTGGCCGTCCCCCTGGTCATGGCGGGGGCCTCGGCGGTCGCCGCCCTCGTCGTCGTCATCGATCCTCCGCGACCGGACCGCGACGACCCCGCGTCCACCACACTCGCCACGTCGCCCTACCGGGCCTCCCGATACCTGCACCGGATCCATGGCGTCTCCGTGCTGCTCGTCCTCCCCCAGGCCCTCATGCAGTCGTTCATGCTCGCGTGGCTGGTCCTCGGGCACGGGTGGTCCCCCGCCTCGGCGGGCGCGGTGGTGACGGCCGCGCAACTCCTGGGGGCGGCCGGGCGGATCGCCGTGGGCGTGATCTCCGACCGCGTGGGCTCGAGGCTGACACCGCTTCGCGCAGTGGCAGTGTCGGTCTCCGCGGGACTGCTCGCCCTGGCGGCCGCAGAGGTCTTCGGCGCACCAGGGGCCGTCGCCGTGGCCCTCGCCGTGATCGCCGCGGTACTGGTCGTGGCGGACAACGGCCTCGCCTTCACCGCGGTCGCCGAACACGCCGGTCCCCACTGGAGCGGGCGCGCGTTGGGTGTCCAGAACACCGCGCAGTTCCTCGCGATCTCCGCGGTCACCCCGGTGTTCGCGGCGGGGATCGACCGGTGGGGTTATGGGCCGGTCTTCGCCGGAGCCGCGGTGGTCGCCGCACTGGCGGTGCCCGTCGTGCCGCGGCTCGATCGGGCCCGGTGATCCCGGCCGGTGCGCCCGGTCGTCACCCGGTGACCGCATCGGGCGCCGGGTGCCCCCGGTACTGCCCCACCTACCACACGTTCCCCTCGGGGTCTCGGGCGGAGAAGGTGTGATCACCGTAGTCGGTGTCGTGCATCTCCATGACGATCTCGGCCCCCGCCGCCAGGGCGCGCTGGTAGACGGCATCGGAGTCGGCCGTCACGACGTACGCGAGACCCGACCCGGGTGGTGTGGCGTGTGGGTCGTCGTCCCCTCTCCCACCGTCCCCCAGCATGACGCCTCCGCCCTCCGGCCAGAGCAGTTCGGCGTGGACGATGCGGCCGTCGTCGGTGTGCGAGACGGTCTCGACGAAGCCGAGTGTGTCGACGAGCCAGTCGATGACGAGGCGGGAGTCGGTGCAGCGGAAGCAGTGCCAGACGGTGGGCGCGGGTGCGGCGCCGGGTTCGTGAGTAGTCATGCCGATGAGTCTGCTCCGGGGTCGGGTGGCCAGGCTTGGATGTTTCGGAACTCCTCGGCGATCCAGTTCGTCGGTGATGTGCCCGCGTACCGCCGGTAGGCGGCGTCGAGGTGCGCGTGGTCGGCGTACCCGTGGTCATGGGCGAGGTCGGCCAGTCGGAGTCCGACCGGCCGTGGCCCCGTGGACCGGCGAACGGCCTCCCTCAGCGCAGAGTGGGTCGCCTCGAAGCGCATCAGGTCGGCGAGTGCTTTGGTGCCGATCCCCAGTTCAGCCCTGCAGAGCGTCGACAGATGCCGGGGCGTGACCCCCACCTCGGAGGCGACGTCTGCCACCCGCATCCGGCCACCGGAACGCCCGAGCAGGCGCCATGCGCCCACCACCTCCCGGCGTGGCCCGGGCACGCGCTCGTACCTGCCCGCCGCCGAGGCCAACCCGGCGGCCACGAGCGCCGCGCGGTCACGGGGATGGGCTGACGCCACACGCGAGTGGAGCGCCCGGATCCGCGACCCGAGGACGTCCTCGCCGTCATGGGTGAGCTCGGAGAGAGCTGCCGCGGGTACCCCGAGCAGGCGTCGCGCGGCGAGGGGGTGCACCTCGACCTGGACCCCTTCCTCGCGATCCGGTCGTTGCAGATAGACGGGCCGGGTGTGAAACCCGCCGATGCACACGTCGTGGCGCACCCCCTCCCCGCGGGCCCACTCGTCGTAGGAATACGAGCACAACAGCGGAGAGTCCGTGGCCACGACCACGGTGAGGGAGGAGGTGGGCAGTCCCCGGTGGGGTGGCCGTTGCGGCCGCGGGCCGATCCCCTCCACGGCATAGGGGACCAGCCGCCTGACCCCGGGCGGCGGAGTGGCCTCGCGCACGCTCACGGGACCCAGTGTGCCGCCTCCCGTCGGGGGTGGCCAGGCTTCCGCGGTCGTTACACTGCTCGGCGTGCAGTCCGGCTCCTCTACCAGTGCAGAGATCCGCAAGGGTCTGGCCGACTGCTCGACCGTCGGGCTGGGTCTGATCCCTCTGGGGCTGGCGTTCGGGGTGCTGCTCACCCAGGCGGGGTTCGCGTGGTGGTGGGCCCCGGTGTTCTCGGTGATGATCTACGCCGGGTCCATGGAGTTCCTGGCGATCGGTCTGCTCACCGCGGTCACTCCCCTGTACTCGCTGGCGGCGGCGGCGTTCCTCGTCAACTTCCGTCACGTGTTCTACGGGCTCAGCTTCCCGTTGGGGGCGATCCGCTCGCGGCTCGGTCGGCTCTACTCGGTGTACGCGCTCACGGACGAGGTCTACGCGATCACCGCCACCAAGAAGCGCAGTGAGATGACGGGGCCGCGGACACTGACCATCGCGATCACCTGTCAGACCCTGTGGGTCGCCCCCGGCATCGTCGGGGCGCTCGTCGGCACGACCCTGCCGGAGGGGTTGGACGGTCTGCAGTTCGCGTTGACCGCGCTCTTCGCCGTCCTCGCGGTGGACGCGTGGCGCGCCTCGGGAGACCTACCGGCGCCTGTGATCGGCCTGGTGTGCGGTCTGGTGGCGGCGTGGCTGGCCCCGGACCAGATGCTCATCGTCGGGTTGTGCGCCTTCGTGGCCGTGTTGATCGCGCGGTACGTATGGGCGACCCGCGAGGGGAGGGAACCGACGTGAACTCCCCGGTGACCGCCGTCCCGGTGCCAGGGGCCGGCTACCTGCTGGCCGGGTTGGGCGTGATGTTCGTCGTGACGGTGGCACTACGCGCCGCGCCGTTCGTCGCTCTGACCAGGCTCCGCGACTCGAGTCTCGTGCGCTATCTGGGCCGCACGATGCCGGCCGGGGTGATGGCGGTGCTGGTGGTCTACACCCTTCGCGACACCTCCGCCGAGCTCGGCTCGTGGCTGCCCGCCACCGCGGCGCTGGCGCTCACGCTGGCCGTGCACCTGGCGTTTCGGCGCGCGGCGGTGAGCATCATCCTCGGAACGGCGGCCTACATGGTCCTGCTGGCCGGGCTCGGGTGAGGGTGGCCGGGTGAGCGTGGCCCGGCCTGTCCCCCGCCCGCGCCGCCGCCAGCGTTCAGCGAGCCGCTGCTCAGCGGGCTACGGGGCAGGCGCCCAGCTCGACCTTCCACTCGGTGAGGCCGTTGAGCCACCCGGACCGCAGCCGGGTGGGCTCGCCGAGTGAGGTCAGGTCGGGGAAGTAGTCGGCGACGGCGTTGAAGATCAGCTCGAGCTGCATCCGTGCGAGGTTGGCGCCGAGGCAGTAGTGCGGACCTTGGCCGCCGAAGGTCACGTGCGGGTTCGGATCGCGGAGAATGTTGAAGGTGAACGGGTCGTCGAACACCTCCTCGTCGAAGTTGGCGGACCCGTAGCAGATCAGCACGCGATCACCTTTGGCGATGGACACTCCCCCGATCTCGACGTCCTCCATGGCGGTGCGCTGGAACTGGGTGATCGGCGATGCCCACCGCAGGATCTCGTCGTAGGCCGTCTCGGGCCGGTCGCGCTTGAACAGCTCCCACTGGTCGGGGTTCTCCAGCATGGCCACCATCCCGTGGGTTGTGGCGTTGCGGGTGGTTTCGTTGCCGGCCACCGCGAGGAGCGTGACGAACCAGCCGAACTCCTCGGCAGACAGGTGCTCGCCGTCGACGTCGGCCTGGACGAGTTTCGTCACGATGTCGTCCCGCGGATTGGCGGCACGGTCCTCGGCCATGGCGTTGGCGTAGCCGATGAGTTCCATGGACGCGATGGCGGGAGCATCCGGGTCGCCGCCGGCGTCGTAGCTGGTCATGATGTTGGACCACTCGAAGATCTTGTGGCGGTCCTCCTGCGGCACGCCCAGCAGATCCGCGATCGCCTGCAGCGGGAGCTCGGAGGCGATAGCGGTGACGAAGTCGTCGGCGTTCGACTCGGCGGCGGCGGTGACGATCTGACGCGCCCGGTCGGCGAGCTCGTCTCGCATCCCGGCCACGCCTCGGGGGGTGAATCCGCGGGAGATGATGCGCCGGTGCTTCTTGTGGATCTCGCCGTCCTCGTTGACGAGCATCTCCCGCTGGGCCTCGATGATCGAGCGGTCGGTGCCCTCGGAGAAGCGCGGGATCATGGTGTTCTCCCCCGCGGAGAACAACTCCCCGGTGAGGCGCGAGATCTCCTTGACGTCGGCGTGTCTGGTCACCAGCCAGTAATGGTCGTCGTCGAAACCGTCTGAGCCGGGCCGCTTGTCGACGCGGCGGATCGGCTCGGACTGCCGGAGCTGGCGCCACTCCTCGTGTGGGAGCCGTTTCTCGAACAGGTCCGGGTTGGTGAAGTCGAATCCCGCCGGGATGGTCACGTTCACGGTGTCTCCTGCGCCTCGTCCCCCGCCGGGTCGGCAGGGGTGGGAAAGGTGAATAGTGGTAACTATATACACGTGGCGCTATCCGTGAGTGAGATTCTCGACCGCGCGTTGATGCTGGCCGAGGAGATGTCGGGATCGATCGAACGCGCCGCGGCGAACTACGGCCTCACCGTTCCGCGGCTCGAGTTGCTGTTCGTCCTGGGGCTCGAGGGCGAGTGCAAGCAGGTGGAGCTGGCGACCTTCCTCGACTGCTCACCGCGCCAGGTCACCGCACTGGTCGACGGTCTGGTCGCGAGCGGCCACGTGGTCCGGACCATGCCGCCGGACGACCGGCGGGTCCGGCTGGTCAACCTCACCGACGAGTCGCGTCGGATCGTGGATGAGGTCGTGTCGGCGCGGGTGGCGTTGGCGGAGTGGCTGTTCGAGGGGCTCGACGACGACGACCTGCAGACGTTCGGCACCGTGTCGGAGAGGCTGGTCTCCCGGATGAGCGGGCGGGCCCTGAGTCGGCTCTCAGCCCAGTGAGTCAGGCCTGGGCCAGGGCTGTGCAGTCCGTGCAGCCGGTGGACTCCCGGGCGTATTCGACGAAACCTCGGGACAGGTAGTTCGGTATCGCGGCAGGGGAGTCGTCCACGCAGGTGTGCAGCCAGACCCGGCGGCACCCCGGGACCTGCCACGCGATACGGGTGATCTCGGAGAGGAACCATCCGCCCAGGCCCAGGCCGGCGAACCGGGGGAGCAGCCCGAAGTAGACGATCTCGACATCAACGCCGTCCGCAGGGTCGTCGAGTTCTGTACCCGTTTCGTCTCCGCACGGGCTCATGCGCAGTTCGGCGAATCCGGCGGTCTCGCCCCCCCGGCTCGCCCGGAAGGTGGTGACGCAGGGGTCAGCGCAGTAGGACGCCCAGCGCCCGTCCGACCAGCCGAGTCTGTCGCTCCAGTTCCAGCTGCCACCGATCTCCCGGTACATCCGTGAGTTGAAGACGGGTTCAGCCGGGAAGACCCGGGAGATCGTCAGGTCTGCGCGGCGTGCCGGGCGCAACCACGACGCGTCGGTCTGCTGGAGGTAGGTCACGCTGCTCATCGCGCTATTCAAGCACCGCCGCCCTGCGGCCACCCAACCGGAGTCGGGGGCCGCAGGACGCGGTCGGTGCTGGAGTTCAGTTGACGGTGAGGTGCACTCCCGGGATGTTGAGGCCGTTGACCGCTCCCGCCACAGCGGCCGCGCCATTGTTGAAACCATCCGCACTCGCACTCTGGAGACCTGCTCCGGTGAACGGATTGGCCGCGGCTGCGCCACCGAGCCCGAGAGCCGAGACTGCGCTACCGGTGCCGAGTCCGGCGGCGCCGATCCCAGCAGCGAGCGGTGAGACACCGAGCGCCGCGGCGGGACCGAGATACGGCAGAATCGCCGCTCCAAGGGCGATGAGAGCGGTGATGGGGTCCATGGTGGGTCCTTTCGTTGATGTGGTGGAGCGTTAACCGATGGTCACGTGCTTCGGCTGAACAACAGGGGGCGGCTGAACCGGGAGTAGCGGGATGTTGATGGCCGGAGGTGCGGGCGCAGGCGCCGGAGGGGGCGGCGGCGCCGGCGGGATTACAGTGGCGGGCCGGTACGGC
>NZ_JADDKI010000139.1:0-6568 GCF_015356725.1 Dietzia sp. SYD-A1 | reverse complement strand
ACCCCGCGCGGCGAGGGTTCACCCCGCGACTCCTCGCGGACCGACGGCCGGCCCACACCGGGGTGACCCCGCGGCTCGGTAGGTCCCGCTCGGTCCGGTGGTGGTACTCGGCACGCCTGCGCATCACACTCGGCATCACGCTCACCTCGGCGGCCGTGTTCACCGCGATGGTCCTGTTCACCCTGCAGGTGCTCTACCTCACGGCCGAGCGGACGACGGACCTGCGACTCAATCGGGAGGCCGCCGACTTCACGACCTTCATCGATGCCGGGGTGCTGCCGTCGTTCGAGACGGAGGACCCCACGACCGAGCAACTCATCCGTGCCTATCTGGCCCAGCAGTACCCGTCGCCCGAGCTCCTCCTCGTGGGGACCGCCACCACGTCGGGCACGCAGTTCACTCTCTCGAGGTTCAGTGTGGAGGAAGATACCCTCTTCCCCCCGTCCATGAGGTCCCAGATCCAGCGGATCGGCCTGGTGTCAGACGAGGGTTCGGGGGTCATCGACGGCACCGTGCGCTGGCGGAAGGCCGAGGTCGACGGCCCCGCAGGCCCGGCCAACATCGTGGTCGCGATCAGCGACGCCCCCACCCGGGAGGAGACCGACCGCGTCGCCGACCTGCTACTGAGCACCGGCGCCGGCGGCATCGTCCTCAGCGCGCTCGTGGCCTGGCTCCTGGCCGGCCGGATGATCGTCCCGGTCCGTCGGATCCGCGAGGCCGCGGAGACGATCTCGGCCGCGGACCTCTCCCGTCGGGTCCCGGTCGACGGGCCCGACGAGATCGTCTCGCTGGCCGACACGGTCAACGCGATGCTCGAGCGCGTGGAGGAGGCCTACCGGACGCAGAGGGAGTTCCTCGATGACGCCGGGCACGAGCTGCGCACCCCCCTCACCGTGGTGCAGGGCAACCTCGACCTCATGCCCGAGGACCCCGATGCCCGGGCGGAGACGACCCGGATCATGCAGGACGAGTTGTCGCGGATGACCCGGATCGTCGAGGACCTCCTCACCCTCGCGCGGTCCGATCGGCCGGACTTTCTCCGGACCGCCCCCACGGACGTGGCGGAACTGGTGTTGGACGTCGAGGCCAAGATCGACGTGATCGCGGACCGGGAGTGGACGGTGCTCCCGTACGCGGAGGACATCGCCCTACTGGACCAGCATCGGATCACCCAGGCTCTCATCCAGTTCTGCTCCAACGCCGTCCGGTTCACGGGCCCGGGCGACGTCATCGAGATCGGCTGCCGCGCCATCGCCGCCGGGGACCCGACGGTCCCCGCCGACATGGCGGCGGGTCCGTTGCCCGAACCGCCGGAACGCGAGAACTACCGCCGACGCCTGCTGTGGTGGGTGCGGGACACGGGGCCCGGCGTCCCGCCCGGCGAGGAGGAGAGCATCTTCGAGCGCTTCCACACCGCCCGCGGGCAGCTCCGCGACGGGCGCGGCGGTACCGGTCTGGGACTGGCCATCGTCGCGACGATCGCCCGGGCACACGGTGGCCGTGCGTTCGCCTTCAACGCCAAGGGCGGGGGAGCGGCCTTCTGCATCGTCATCCCCTGTATCCCCGCGAGCAACGACTCAGGGGACGACACGGACTGATGTGACGCTCGAAACACGCGTTCCCCGTGGGATACTCCATTGTCGGAGAAGGAGGGTTGCATGACGAACGTTCTCGTCGTGGAGGATGACGATCTCATCCGCTCGGTACTGGTCAAGGCACTCGGCGGCGCCGAGTACACCGCACTCGAGGCTGTGGACGGAGAGAGCGCGCGATCCATCCTGTCGACCATCTCCGACATCGACCTCATGCTGCTCGACATCGGGCTGCCGGACGTCGACGGCCTGGCGCTGCTCCGGGAGGCGCGCGACCGCGGCTTCGCCGCACCCGTCATCATCCTCACGGCCCGTGACACCGTCGCGAACACCGTCGAGGGCCTGGACTCCGGTGCGAACGACTACATGGTCAAGCCGTTCCGGGTGCCGGAGCTGCTCGCCCGCATCCGGCTCCGTCTGCGCGAGCACGAGGCGTCGGAGGACCCGGGGATCCTCGAGCACGCCGGGATGAGACTGGACATCCGCACGCGCCGGGTCGAGGTCGACGGTCGCATCCAGGAACTGACCAACCGTGAGTACTCGCTGCTGGAGATGCTGCTGCGCAACAAGGGCGAGACCATCAGCCGTGAGCAGTTGCTCGAGAGCGTGTGGGGTATGGACTTCGACCCCGGGTCGAACATCGTCAACGTCTACATCCGGTCGTTGCGGCGCAAGATCGGGGAGAACAAGGTCCACACCGTGCGGGGCGTCGGCTACCGCGTGGAGTGAGTTCGCGCGGGATCGCGTCGGCTCTGGTGGCGGGCCGGGAAACCCGGTGAGGTCCCGGCCCGCCGGTCAGGTGCGCGGTCAGCGACTCACCTGGGGGGCTCCCACCCGAACGGCATGAGCACGCTCTGCAGCTCGCAGTAGGCGTCCAGCCCCTCGGGCCCGTTCTCGCGTCCGAGTCCGGAATTCTTGAATCCGCCGAACGGGGCGCTCGGGTCGAAGGCGTACCAGTTGATGCCCATGGTGCCGGTGCGCACCCGCTGCGCCACGGCGAGCGCGGCGTCCGGGTCGGCCGAGTAGACGGCGCCGGCGAGGCCGAACTCGGAGTCGTTGGCGATCTGCACGGCCTCGTCGACGGTGTCGTACGCGATGACCTGGAGCACGGGCCCGAAGATCTCCTCCTGCGCGATGGTCATGGAGTTGTCGACGTCGGTGAACACGGTCGGCTGGACGAAGGCACCCTCGGCGACGCCGGCGGGCAGTCCCTCGACCTTCCCGCCGCCGTAGGCGATGGTCGCGCCCTCCTCGACACCCTTGCGGATGTACCCCTCGACGCTGTCCTTCTGCTTGTGGTTGGCCAGCGGCCCGAAGGCGGTGCCCTCGTCGGACGGGTCACCGACCGGCATGGCCTTGACGTTCTCGACCAGCGCGTCGACCACCTCGGCGTAGCGCGACCGGGGGGCGAGGATACGGTTCTGGGACACACACGCCTGCCCGGAGTTCATCAGCGCGGAGAACACCATGGTGCCGGCGTGGGCGGCGATGTCCGCGTCCTCGAGGATGATCGCCGCGCTCTTGCCGCCGAGCTCGAGCGAACACCGGGTGAGGTTCCGGGCGGCGATGCCCGCGATGTGCTTCCCGACATCGGTGGATCCGGTGAACGAGATCTTGTCGACCTCCGGGTGGGAGACCAGGTGGTCGCCCACGGAACTCGGGCCGGTGACGACCGACAGCACCCCCTCGGGCAGCCCGGCCTCGCGGAACAGGTCCGCCAGCCACAGGGCGGAGAGCGGGGTCGCGGACGACGGCTTGAGGATCACCGAGCTGCCCGAGAGCAGGGCCGGGCCGAGCTTGGCCGAGTTGAGGTAGAGCGGAACGTTCCACGCGGTGACGGCGGCGACCACCCCGACGGGCTGGCGGGTCACCACGGAGGCGCCGAAGTCACCCTGCCGAACCTCGGACCACGGGAAATCGGTGGCCAGCTTCGCGTAGTAGCGCAGCACCGCGAGGGTGGGCGTCACCTGGATCATCGCAGCCGTGCCCGTGGGGGTGCCCATCTCGTCGGAGAGGATGCGGCAGACCTCTGCCTGGCGCTCCTCGAGCATGTCGGCGACCCGCCCGATCAGCGCGCCACGCTCCGCGGGCGGGGTGCGCCGCCACACGCCCGATTCGAAGGAGTCGCGGGCCTGGCTGACCATTTCGTCGACGTCCTCGGTGGTGGTCTCGGCCACCCTCCCGACGACGGCGTTCGTGGCCGGTGACGTCACCTCGAGAACACCCGTGGTGATGGGATCGGTCCAGCGGGTGCCGGAGAAGAGTTTGTCATGGACGACGACCACGGGGACCTCCGCGAGGTAGAAAACGAGAACGCGTTCCACTTCATAGTAGACGAGTGTCCGACTTCGCGCGGCGGCTAGCGCGCCCGCAGCACCAACACGAGATTCGACACCACGACCTCACGCACCACCGGCACCCGCACCAGCCACCACGCCCACCGCGGGTGATACCTCGGGAAGGCGGCGAGCAGGTCGCCCGATCCCGTCCCACGCGCCCACTCGAGACCCTCCGCGCACCCCACTCGGAACAGGGACTCGCCGTACACGTTCTTCGGAGGTCGGCCGTGGCGACGTTCGTACAGCCGCCGCGCGCGCTCCCCACCCAGATAGTGCGTCAACCCCATCTCGTGGCCACCGAACGGGCCGTACCAGAGGGTGTAGGAGACCACGACGAGGCCACCGGGCCTCGTCACCCTGAGCATCTCCTCGGCCATCGTCCAGGGCTCGGGCACGTGCTCGGCCACGTTGGAGGAGATGCACACGTCCACCGATCCCGACCGGATGGGCAGCGACATCCCGCTCCCCCGGACCGACCCCGCCTGGTCCAGTCCGGCTGCCGACATCTCCCCCACATCGGGTTCGACGGAGACGTAGCGCGCCCCCTCGGCGGCGTAGGCATCCGAGAAGTACCCGGGCCCGCCCCCCACGTCGAGCACCGTGAGGCCCGGCAGCCTCGACCCCGGCCCGGCCGGCGGCAGGTCCCCGGCTTCCGCCCACAGGTCCGCCACAAGGTCGACCGTGTCGCGCGCCAGGCCGGAATAGAAGGCATCCGGGTCGGACTGCTCGAGCGGGAACGACCGAAGGAGGCCGAGCGAGCGTCCGAGACTCGCCCGGCGGGCCACCGAACGGAGCGCGCCGGACCGATGATCTGCAGGTGGGGTCACAGCGGAGACGATACCGGCGGACCCGCGCCCGATCCGCGCTGCGTACAGTGTGCGCCGTGGCTCGAATCCTGCTGTTGTGCTGGCGCGACAGCACCCATCCGCAGGGCGGCGGCAGTGAGCGCTACCTGGAGCACGTCGCGGACGGTCTGGCGGCCGCAGGGCACACCGTCGTCTACCGGACCTCCCGTCCCCGCGGAGCGTCCCGTTCGGACGTGAGACGAGGCCCCGCCGGGGCGGGTGTCACGATCAGCCGCGGCGGTGGCCGCTTCACCGTCTACCCGCGGGCACTCGGGGCGATCCTCCTCGGTCGGTTCGGGGTGGGCCCGCTCGGCCGGGTGCGACGACCCGACGTCGTGGTCGACACCCAGAACGGCGTCCCGTTCTTCTCCCGCTTCGCCACCTCCGCGCCCGTGGTGGTGCTGGTCCACCACATCCACCGCGAACAATGGCCCGTCGCCGGGTGGCTTGTCTCGAGGATCGGCTGGTGGATCGAATCGCGCCTCTCGCCGCGCGTGCACTCGGACAGCCAGTACGTCACCGTGTCGCTGCCGTCGGCGGAGGAGCTCGTCGAGCTGGGAGTGTCCCCGGAGCGGATCGCGGTGGTCCGCAACGGTCTGGACCCGCTGCCCGACGGCGTGCGGCCGGGCGCACCCGGGACCCGCGCCGACGGCCCGCGCCTGGCGGTGTTGTCCCGACTGGTGCCGCACAAGCACGTCGAAGACGCCCTGGACGTCGTGGCGGCGCTCCGCGAGAGCCACCCCCGGCTGGTACTGGACGTCATCGGAAGTGGGTGGTGGGCCGACCGCCTCCGCGAGTACGCGTCCGAACGGGGTCTGGACTATGCCCCGGACGGTCCCGGGCCCCGCCACACCGCGGGTGCGGTCGTGTTCCACGGTCACGTGGACGAGGCCACCAAGCACCGGATCCTCGCCGCCGCGTCTGTCCACCTCATGCCCTCGAGGAAAGAGGGGTGGGGCCTGGCCGTCTCCGAGGCCGCGCAGCACGGCGTCCCCACCATCGGATACCACCACGCGGCCGGGCTGCGGGACTCGATCGACGACGGCGCGACCGGCCTGCTCGTGGACGACGTCGCGGCCATGACGACGGCCACCGGGCGTCTGCTCGACGATTCCGGACTCCGTGACCGGATGGGCGAGGCCGCGCGACGCAAGGCCGCCGCGCTCTCGTGGCCCGCGACCGCGGCGGCGATGGCGGAGGTCCTCACCGCCGTCACCGAAGGGCGACGGGTCACCGGGGTGATCGGCGGCCCACCGCGACGAGGACCAATGCCGCCAGAGCGGTGACCAGCCACAGCACGTGCGCCGCGAGGACCACGGCCCGGGAGGCCTCGGACGCGGACGGCGGCGCCGAGAGCTCCCGGCCGTCCGTCCCACCCAGCTCGTAGAGGACGAGTTCGGGATCGGCGAACCTCGTCGTCGCCGCCGACACGGTCCGGGCGGACTCCCCCCGGGGGCCGGTGGAGGTGCGCTCGTCGAGCACCCACCGCACCCCCAGTCCGGTCAGCGCGCGGGGCTCGTCTCCGCGTAGCAGCGCCTCGGTGGCCTCGCGAGCGCGGTCCCCCTCCCCCGCCACCGTGCCGGCACCGCCCACCACCAGATCACCGGGGACCAGGACCCGGGTGTCGAGCATCCGGGGGGCGGGGTCGAGCACAGCGGCCCCACCGGCCCAGATCGGGGTGGAGCGGAACGACCCGGCCGGCAGGACCAGCATGTCCCCGGGCCGGCCGTCGACGATATCCGCCACCCGGGCCCACCCCTCTCCATACGTGACCGGACGGAGCGAGTCCCAC
>NZ_JADDKI010000138.1:0-9218 GCF_015356725.1 Dietzia sp. SYD-A1 | reverse complement strand
GTGTCCCGGACGGTCGCGTACCGGCCGTCCGCGCGGCCGAGGTGCCCGACGCGGTGGACCGGGAACCGGACGATCGGGGTGCCTGTTGGCGGGTCACGGGCTCGCCGTAGCGCCGGGCGCCGGCGCTCGAGCGGCCGGGGGCGTCCGAGACGGGAACCGGCCGCTCGGGGGTGTAGGGGCGCGGATCCGGGAGGGTGAACCACCGTCGCCGGCGACGCTCCGGGGAACTGAGGATCGCGGAGATGGCCTCGGGCTCGTGTCGTGCGCAGTTGGCGAGGAGTCCGAGGGACACCAGGGTGACGACCGCCGAGGTGCCACCGTTGGAGATCAGCGGTAGCTGGAGGCCGGTGACCGGCAGCAGGCCCACCACGTACCCGATGTTGATGAACGCCTGGAGGACGATCGTCGTGGTGATGGTGCCCGCGAGCAGTCGCCGGAACGGGTCGGCCGAGCGCAGCGCGATGCGCATACCCGCCCATCCCAACGCCAGGTACAGCGAGACGACGACCGCTGCCCCGAACCAGCCCAGTTCCTCTCCGATGATCGCGAAGATGAAATCGTTGGTCGCCTCGGGGAGGTAGAACCACTTGGCACTGGACTGTCCCAGGCCGACCCCGAACAGGCCTCCCTCGGCCAGCGAGAGCATCCCCTGATACGACTGGTACGCCGACCCCTGCGGGTTGGAGAAGTCCCCGACGAAGGTGTTGGCGAATGTTCTGACCCGTTCGAACCGATAGGCGAACGTCACCGCGAGCACTCCGAACACGACGGTGCCGAAGGCGATCACCCACACGAAGTGTCGGGTCGGATACCCGGCGAACCACAGCACGCACAGGAAGGCGAGGGTCACCGCCGTGGCCATCCCGAGGTCGGGGGCGACGACGACGAGGGCGGCGACCACCCCGTACCCGACGATGGCCGGGAAGAGCAGATCGAGCCAGTACCCGGTGCGTATCCGCTTGGCCACCACCGACGAGGCCCAGACGATGAACGTGAACTTGGCGATCTCCGCGGGCTGGATCGCGAAGAACCCGAGGTCGATCCATCCGCGCGAGCCGTTGATCTCCATGCCGACGCCCGGGATCAGGACGGCGATGAGCAGCCCGATGGACACCAGCAGCATCGGTAGCGCGGCGGCCCGGAGGAGCTCGAACCGCATACGCAGGGCGACCAGGAACCCCACCCAGCCGATCGTCACGAAGACCGCCTGGCGGAGGAAGATGTCGAAGGGTGTACCGCCACCGGAGAACGCGAGGACGTTGGAGCTCGAGAGCACCATGCCCAGGCCGATCACCGTGAGCAGTGCGGTGACCACCATGACCACGTGGAAGGAGGTCAGCGGTGCACGGTTGATCGCCGCCAGCGGCGCGGCGATACGGCCCAACAGGTCGGGCCGGGCCACGGCGACCTGATCCTCGACGTCGTGGCCACTGTCGGTGCCGCCCCGGCGAGCGGATTCGTGAAGTGCCATGCCCTACCTCCCGGCGACCCGGCCCACGGCGAGCGCGAAGCTGCGCCCGCGGTGACCGTAGTCGGTGAACATGTCCATCGACGCGGCGGCGGGGGCGAGCAGCACGGTGTCGCCTCCGGTGGCCATCCGCGCGGCCTCGGCGACCGCCCGGTCCATCGTCTGCTGCGGCTCGTCGGGAGCCGCCGCACCGTCATCGTCCCCCGAGGCCAGCTCCACGACGGGCACCCCCGGCGCGTGTCGGGACAATGCCTCCGCGATCCGCGCCCGGTCGCGGCCGATCAGTACCACCCCGCGCAGGACGTCCGCCACCTCCGCCACCAGGGGGTCGACATCGGCGCCCTTGAGCAGTCCGCCGGCGAGCCACACCATCATCCCGCCCGCGAGCAGCGACGTGCGGGCCGCATGCGGATTGGTCGCCTTGGAGTCGTCCACATAGCGGACCCCGTCCACCATGTCGACCAGCTCCGCGCGGTGCGCGGCGACCGTGAACCCCCGGAGTCCGGCGGCGACGTGCTCCGCCTCAGCCCCCACCGACATCGCCACCGCCGCGGCGGCGAGAGCGTCGAGTACGCCCGCGGGTCCCGGCGGTCGGACGTCCACGGCCGGCAGCAGTGGCACCATGTCGTCGGCCCCGCGGTCACCGATCCGCGCGGTGAGGACACCGTCGACCACCCCCAGCTCACCGTCACGGGGTGCGCCGAGGCGCACCCCGATCCGCGTGGGCGCGGGCGCCTCCTCCAGTAGTCGGGAGGCGATCGGGTCGTCGTTCCCGGCCACCGCCACCCGCCCGGTGAGGACGCGGGCCTTGGCCGCGGCGTAGGCCTCCATCGACCCGTGCCAGTCCAGATGGTCCTCCGCGACGTTGAGGACCACCCCCACGTCGGGTCGGCAGCTCGGCGCCCAGTGGAGCTGGAAACTCGACAGTTCAGCCGCGAGCACCTCGACCCTCGGCTCGGCGAGCAGGACCTCCGTCACGGGCAGGCCGATGTTGCCGCACGCCCGCACGGCCATGCCCGCCTCCCGGCAGATCGACTCGAGCATCGAGGTGGTGGTGGTCTTACCGTTGGTACCCGTCACCGCAAGCCAGGTCCGCGGCGGCCCGAACACCCCGGCCGCATCGGCCCGCCAGGCCAGTTCCACGTCCCCCCACAGCTCGAGGCCGGCCTCGGTGGCGGACAGTAACAGCGGGGAGTCGGGCCGCCACCCCGGGCTCGTCACCACCAGGTCGATCCGCCCGGAGCCGGTGTCGGCAATCATCTCGGCCGCGCGATCGAGGCCGACGCCGGTACAGCCCACCCCCTCCGGGAGCGAGGCCTGAAGCAGCGCGACGGCGTCCGGTCGCGAGTCCGCCACCACGGGCTCGGCGCCGAGCGCGTGGAG
Organism: Dietzia sp. SYD-A1; assembly: GCF_015356725.1. Classification (NCBI taxonomy): domain Bacteria; kingdom Bacillati; phylum Actinomycetota; class Actinomycetes; order Mycobacteriales; family Dietziaceae; genus Dietzia; species Dietzia sp. SYD-A1. Next base: position 6,367 of record NZ_JADDKI010000138.1, on the reverse strand, counting down.
TATCCGGACCGCCCCCGGGCCGGACACCCCGGCGCCGAGGACCAGGACGCGGGCTCCGGTGAGATCGCGGATGCCGAGACCCCGCGCGGTCGCTCCGGTCCCTGTCGTGCGGCGTGCTGTCGCCTCGTGCTCTCTCATCTCCCGCTCTGTCACGTCCGTCACCCCGATGTGCTCGCGAGCCAGTCACCGTAGAACAGCGCGATCGCCAGGCCGCAGGAGATGGCCACGAGGAGCCAGAACCTGATGGTGACGGTCGTCTCGGCCCACCCGCCGTTCTCGAAGTGGTGGTGGATGGGAGTCATGCGGAACGGACGACGGCCGGTGGTGCGGAACGCCGCGACCTGGATGAGGACCGAGACGAACTCGATCACGAAGACCGCGCCGACGACGACCATGAGCAGCTCGGTGCGCGAGACCACCGAGACGCCTGCGACGATGCCACCCAGGAACATCGACCCCGTGTCGCCCATGAAGATCTTGGCCGGGGCGGCGTTCCACCACAGGAAGCCCAGACACGCCCCGAGCGAGGCGGAACACACCACCGCGATGTCGAGTGGGTCACGCACCTGGTAACACCCGGACAGATCCACCCCCTCCGCGGTGGAGAAGCACGAATACCGGAACTGCCAGAAGCTGAACACGACGTAGGTGCCCATAACCATGGCCATCGACCCGGCGGCCAGCCCGTCCAGGCCGTCGGTGAAGTTGACCGCGTTGGACCAGCCGTAGACCAGGATCACGATGAAGATCAGGAAGACGACCACCGGGAAGGTCACGGCGACGAAGTCGCGCATGTAGCTCAACGAGCGGCTGGCGGGGGTCAGCCCGTCGTCGTTCCGGAAACCCAGGACCAGGATGCCGAACGCGAGAGCCGCGAGCACCTGGCCGACGGTCTTGGACAGGATGCCCAGACCCTTGTTGTGCCGCTTGAACACCTTGAGGCCGTCATCGATCATCCCGACCGCCGCCAACGCGGTCGCCAGCCCGAGAATGAGCAGACCGGAGGCCGTGAATCCCCCGCCGCCCACCGTCACCTGTCCCACCAGCCCGGCCACGATGTAGCCGAGCCACACCGCGGCGAGGATCGCGATCCCGCCCATGTTGGGGGTCCCGCGCTTGCTCATGTGGGACTGCGGGCCCTCCAGCCGGATCTCCTGCCCGAAGCCGTGTCGACGGAAGTAGATGATGAGCACCGGGGTGAGGAAGATGCTCACGACGAAGGCGACGATGCCCGCGACCATGATCTGGGTCATTCGGACATCTCCTCACCACGCGTCGCGAGCACATGCTCCGCCACGCTCCACAACCCCACTGCCGCAGAGGCCTTGACCAGCACGATGTCCCCCGGCTGCAGCTGTTCGTCCACGAGGGCGCACGCCTCCTCGGCGGTCTCGACGTGCACCGCCTCCGACCCCCACGACCCCTCCTGCACCGCACCCTGGTACAGCGCGCGCTGCGGTCGACCCCGGCCGACCACCACCAGCTGGGACACGTCGAGGCGCACGAGGAACCGACCGATGAGATCGTGCTCCCTCACCGATTCCTCGCCCAGTTCGGCCATCTCGCCCAGGATCGCCCAGGTCCGACGGTGGCCCCCGCCCGCCCGCGCCATCACGGCGAGCGACCTGAGCGCCGCCCGCACCGAATCGGGGTTCGCGTTGTAGGAATCGTTGATCACGGTGACGCCGTCGGCGGTCACCCGCACGTCCATGCGGCGCGCGGACGCGGCCCGCGCGGTGCCGAGGGCGCCGGCGATCGTCGAGACATCCATCCCGCAGGCCAGGCCCACCGCGGCGGCCGAGAGGGCGTTGCCCACCTGGTGTTCACCGTGGACCCGGAGGGCCACGTCGGCCTCGCCGTCCGGGGTCACCAGGCGGAAGGAGGCCCGGACCTCGTCGTCCACCCGCACGCCCTCGGCGCGGAGGTCTGCGGACGGGCCGGATCCCACCGTCACGACCTCGGCGGAGGTCCGCCCGGCCATGCCCAGGACCCGTTCGTCGTCGGCGTTGAGCACCGCGACCCCTCCATGGGCCGCATCCGGCAGGGCCTCGACCAACTCACCTTTCGTGGCGGCGATGACGTCGCGCGACCCGAACTCACCGAGGTGCGCGGTCCCCACGTTGAGCACCACCCCGATCCTCGGGGGCGCGATCTCCGCGAGCTCCCGGATGTTGCCCGGCGCTCGCGCACTCAGCTCGAGCACCAGGAAGTCGGTGGACTCATCGGCGCGGAGGGCGGTCCAGGGGTGGCCGATCTCGTTGTTGAACGATCCGGGCGGCGCGATGACCGTCCCGGCGGCGGAGAGGACAGCCCCGATGAGGTCCTTGGTGCTGGTCTTGCCCGAGGAGCCGGTGATCCCGACCACGACGAGCCCGTGGTCGGCGACCAGCCTGTCGACGCTGGCTCGTGCCAGGGCTCCGAGTGCCGCGAGCACCGCCGCCCCGGACCCGTCGGAATCCGCGGCCAGGGCCATGGCGTTGGTGACGCGCCGGTCGACGGGGGGCACCACGATCTGGGCACCCCCCGCCCCGGGGACGTCGGTGACCTCGCGCGCGACCAGAGCGGCCGCCGCCCCGGCCTGCAGAGCGCGGCCGACGAACTCGTGGCCGTCGACCCGCTCGCCGGGCAGGGCGAGGAACAACCCGCCGGGGTCGATACGACGGGAGTCGAACTCGACGGAACCGGTGACCGCGGTCGAGGGGTCACCTCCGACCAACCGCCCGCCGACGATCTCGGCGATCTCGCCGAGGGTGAGGTCGATCATGAGGTGTTGTCCTCCGTCCGGACCGATGGGTCGGTGTATTCCATGCGTCTGATGAGCTCCTCGGCCGCGCGGGTCCGGTCGTCGAAGGGGAAGACCACTCCCTCGATCTCCTGCCCGGTCTCGTGGCCCTTGCCCGCGATCACCACCGCGTCGCCGGAGCGGGCCCAGTCGATCGCCGCGGCGATCGCGGCTCCCCGGTCCGCTATCTCCTCGATGCCGGTCCCCTCGCCGGCAGCGGCCTCGGCACCCGCACGAACCGACGCGCGGATCGCGGCGGGGTCCTCGCTGCGCGGGTTGTCGTCGGTCACCACCACGAGGTCCGCGACCTCCGCGGCCGCCGCACCCATGAGAGGTCGCTTGCCCGGATCCCTGTCCCCGCCCGCGCCCAGGACCACTGCGACCCGTCCCCGGGTCTGCGCACGCACGGACCTCAGGACCGCGGCGACCGCGGCCGGTTTGTGGGCGTAGTCCACGAGGACGCGGAAATCCTGCCCACGGACGACCGGCTCGAGGCGCCCCGGCACCCGCACGCTGCTCAGTCCGGCGGCCGCGGCCCGAACATCGAGACCGAGGGCGTCGACGATCGCGAGTGCGACGAGCGCATTGGTCACGTTGAACCGGCCGAGGAGCGGTAGATCGACCTCCACGGTCACCCCGTGCGGCCCCCACGCGGCGAACGCCTGCCGATCGTCGTCGGTGGTCAACGCCTCGCCCGCCGTCCAGTCGGCGGACCCGCGGGGATCGGCCGAGACGGTCACCGCGTCCGGTCGGGCCGCCAGCAGTCGTCTCCCCCAGTCGTCGTCGACGACGATCACGGCCCGCTCGGCGGGCCGCACCGCGGAACCCGGGTCGGCGTCGGAGTCGAACAACCGGGCTTTGGCCCGGAAGTAGTCCTCCATGCTCGGGTGGAAGTCGAGATGATCCTGGGAGAGATTGAGGAAGGCGCCGACGGCGAACCGTGTCCCGTCCACCCGACCGAGCCGCAACGCATGGCTGGAGACCTCTGCGGCGACGGCGCGGGCACCCCCGGCTCGCATCTCACTCAGCAGCGACTGGAATTCGGGCGCTTCAGGAGTCGTGAGACTGCTCGGCAGGTGCCGTCCGCCCACCCTGCTGCCAGTGGTGCCGATGAGTCCCGCCACGAGGCCACAGCCCTCGAGCGCCGACTCCACGAGATAGGTCGTCGTCGTCTTGCCGGACGTCCCGGTGATCCCCACGACGTCCAGGTCAGCAGAGGGGTCACCGACGACGGCCGCCGCCACCTCGCCCAGAACGGACCGGGGTCGCGGGTGCACCAGCACCGGGACGCGGTCGGCCACGGGACCCATCAACTCCAGGCCCTCGGTGTCGGTGAGTACGGCCGACGCGCCCGCCTCGACCGCCGTCGCGCAGAAGGAGGCGCCGTGGATCCTCGACCCGGGCAGCGCGGCGAAGAGCGTGCCGGTTCCCGCGTCTTGGGCCCGGATGGTGGCGCCGGTCAGCTCCGCGTCGGCTGCCGCCCTGTCACCGAGGAGGCTCGCCTGCACCGCGTCAGCCAGCTGTGCTGCTGTCGTCATCGCCTGTCCTCGACCCGCCTCTCGTTCTCCGTGACCCCTCGTGAACCCGCTACACGCTACCTTGCCGGTCGCGCGTCACTGCGCCTGCAGGATCAGGTCCGCCGCGGGGGCGGACGGCGGGATGTTGTCCCGGTTGACCAGCCACGAGGCGATGTCGTGGAAGAGGGGCGCGGCGGATGCGCCGAGAGTGCCGCGCTGTGGAGCGTCGAGCATGATCGAGATCACGTACCTCGGATCGTCGGCGGGCAGGATGCCCGAGAAGGTGATCCAGTACCGCGAGTTGGAGTAGCAGGCGCACGAGGGGTCGATCTGCTGGGCGGTGCCGGTCTTCCCGCTGATCTGGTACCCCGCCACCGCGGCCTGGGGGCCGGTTCCCGCCTGTGCCCCCGGGCCGGACTGGACGACCGAGCGGAACATGTCACGCACTGTGCGAGCGGTCTGCTCGCTGACCACCCGCTCTCCTTCCGGTCGATCGGCCTCGTGGACCTCACCGTCCGGGTCCACCCGCTCGGCGACGATCCGTGGCGGCACCCGGACCCCGTCGTTGGCGATGGCCTGGTAGATGCCCGCCATCTGAAGGGTGGTCATCGACAACCCCTGCCCGATGGGCAGATTGGCAAAGGTTCCACCCTGCCAGTTCTGCAGGTCGGGTACCAGACCGTCAGACTCGCCGGCGAGTTCGATGCCCGACCGCTGACCCAGCCCGAATTTCCGCAGGTACTCAGAATACGATTCCTTGCCGACGCGCTGCGCCAGCATGAGAGTCCCAACGTTCGAGGACTTCCCGAAGATTCCCGTGGTCGTGTAGGGCGTCGGCCCGTGCTGCCACGCATCGGAGACGGTCACCCCCTCCATGCTGATGCTCCCGTCCACCGAATGGACCTCGCCCGGGTCGGTCAGTCCGGCCTCGATCGCCGCGGCGGCGGTGATGATCTTCTGCACCGAGCCGGGCTCGAAGGGCGAGGTGATCGCCGGGTTGCCGAGGTCCGCCCCGCGCTCGAGCTCGGCGCCGATGCCCACCGCGGGGTTGAAGGTGTTGTCGTTGGCCATCGCGCGGACCTCTCCGGTCTCGGAGTCCAGCACGACCGCCGACGCGCTCTGCGCACCCGAGGAGTCCTTGGCGGACTGCACGGCCTTCTGGACGTGCCACTGCAGGTCCGCGTCGAGCGTCAGACGGATCGTGTCACCGTCTCGTGGGGCCGAGACGTTCCGCAGGGTCCCCGGGATCACCGTGTCGTCCTGGGCACGGTCGAAGGTCTGGCGGCCGTCCTCACCGTCGAGCTCGTCGTTGAAGGACGCCTCGATGCCCTGTAGACCGATGAGCTTCCCGTCGTCGCTCTTCGACGTGGCTCCCACCACGTTTGCCGCGAGGGCTCCGCCCGGGTACTCGCGGATGTCCACCCGTTCCGCACCGATCATCGGAAACTTCCTGGTGATGGCATTGGCCTGGGTCACGTCCACGTTGCGGACGAGGTAGGTGAAACCACCCTCGGAGGTGAGTTTGGCCTCGATCTCCGACCGGTCGATCTTCTCCCCCAGCACGGACTCGAACTCGTCAGCGATCTGCTCGACCAGCTCGTCCCAGGTGGGGTTGGTGCGGTTCAGTTCCCTGCGCGCTTCGGCGTTGCGTTGCTCGACCAGCGGCTGGATGGACAGGTCCCGGGCCTCGCGGGTGAACGCGATCGGGTCGCCGTGGACATCGACGATCGCGCCGCGGGTGGCGGGGAGCACCTGGTGGACCTGTCGTTGGCTCTCCGCGCGTGCCGCGAGCTCGGTGCCGCCGATCGTCTGGACCCACAGCAGCTTGACCAGCGCTATCACCATGATGACGGCGAAAGCTGAGCGCATCCACGTGAACCGCCGGTCCGTCGAGTCGGCGGTGAGGACCCTGCCGGACCGGGTGGGCGGCCGACCGTCGTCCGAGCGGCCGCCGCGAGATGCCCCCGAAGGGACCCGCGGGCCCTGTCCCGGATTGCGTCGATCGGTCATCGAGGGGCCTTTCGCAGGTCGTGTCGTCAGTAGAGCGGGCCGGGGACCGGCGCGAGTG
>NZ_JADDKI010000137.1:0-2559 GCF_015356725.1 Dietzia sp. SYD-A1 | reverse complement strand
CTTCGGTCTATTTTCGCCCAGCGATCCGCAGATCCCCATGAAACACCGGGGCTAACGCCCGGCGCGTTCGACTCGATGGTGCGCAGCCAAAACATCTGGCTGCGAGTCCAGACACTGCTGGGGCACCGGAGTGTCGAGACCACTCGGAATTACTATTTGGCACCCGTTCTGGCCCTGGAGTGGGAGTGGTTCATGCGGGCCGCTGAGGGTGCTCCGCTGTCCCTCGACCACACGCTCTCGCAGGTCGCTGCCCTAGACGACCGGGTGGCAGACGCATGAGATGCGAAGCAGTCAATGACGACCTCCGGGTGACCCCGTCACGCGGACGGCCCTACGAGCTCGATTTCACATCTGTTGACGTCGGACCAAACTTGCGAAAAGCACTCATGGAACGATTCATCGACATGGCTGGGCCTTCGGGGTCATGGGGCACGAAAGCGACGACGGGTAGAGCTCTGACGGCAGTCCGGGCGTTCTTCTCCGACCTCGGCGTCGTCAATGCCAGTGACCTGACTGGGGTGATGTACCGCGAACGGTTGATGTTGTGGACCAATTACACTCGCTACAGACGGCACCGCATTCTTCGAGTCATCCTGCCCACACTTCCCGGCATCAGCGCGGAGTGCGCACACGTCATTGAATCGACGACTGCGCCGCGACCGGAACCGCAGGCCTCTGACGACGCGTTGACCGATGAGGAAATCGAGTTGCTACGACTCACCTGTGTCAACAACGTGCGTGATGCCCTCACCCGTGTGAAGCATGGCTGGGACGTCGTCGACGCCTATCAGCGTGGCGAGTATGACGACCGCCATCCCGACTACGAGTACGCCCAGTTCCTCGACGAGGTGGCCCGCACCGGCGATGTAGCAGACCGCATCCCCGGGAACCCGAGTACGCGGCGCGTGCCACCGAGCGTGTACCGCAGGCTTTACCCGAACTCGAAAACCAATAACCGAACGCTCTTTCCGCTGTGGGAGAACCTCTACCCGACTCCCGCCGAAGTCGCTGCCGCGGTCCTCGGATTGATCATCACCTGCGGCTGGAACCTCGGCACCGCCCTCACTCTCGGCGTGAGCGACGTCAACCGAGTGGACGCCCGTGACGGCAGTGAACCGCTCCATCTTCGCGTCAGGCTCACCAAACCGCGACGGGGCGTCGTCAGCGAGTGGACTGAGACCTACACCGACAACGGCCCTCGATCCAAAGCCCGCCTGATTCAGATGATTCTCGAACTCACCGACGGGGCGCGGCGCACGCTACAAGAGGTGGGCTACCCCACTGACGCGGTGCTCGTGTCCCTCTCGGGCCAAGTAAATGCGATCGGTAGGAACGCGCGACCAGTCCCGCTCACCGTGCTGGTAGACGCGAATACCCACACGATAGCGAGATACCTCAGGGCCTGGCGCGGTGAACACCCCGAACTGGACTTTGCAACTCCTATCAGGTTGCGATCCTACTTCGCCACACAAGTTCATCCGCAAGGTCATAGCCTCAACACCAACATCGACTACAACCTCAACGATCCGACGGTGAAGAAGGCCGTGCAGCCAGTCATCGCCACTGTTCTTCAAGACCATTTCCACGCCGTGCAGGCGCGAGTCGTGAACGGTTCGGCGACGGTCGACGACCTCCCTTCAGATTCCCGCGGCGTGCTTGAGGACGTGAACTCAGGTGCGCGCGACACAGTGGCCTCGGCCTGCGTTGACCACGAGCATGCCCCCGACACTCATGAGCCGTGCCGCGCGTCCTTCCTGACTTGTTTCGCGTGTACGAACGCGGTGGTCCTTAAGCGACACCTCCCTCGAGTCGTCGCCCTCCACGACCACCTGGAGGGATTGCGCGCTGTCACGCCAGCACACCTCTGGGACTCGCGATTCGCGGCTCACCATGCCCGCATCGCCTCGCTGCTAGTCCCCAATCGGCACTTCTCGAACAGCGACCTCCTCGCTGCCCGCGCTGATGTCACCGATACTGACCGGGACCAGGTCAATCGACTGATGAATAGGACTTGGGACACATGACCAACCCCGCCGTCAACACTGCTGCGACTCGGACGGTCGGGCTCACGCCGGTCGTCCCGCTGCTGACCAGTCCACTCTTCGCCAACCGTCACCACCGGACTCCCGAAGCAGTACCGGAGCCAGTCTTCGGCGACGACGTGTGGCCGCTCCACTACCTCTCGCTCTCCGAGAACAAGGAAGCATCGAACATCAACTTCGCTGCCATTCGGCCCCGTCATCGCGAATCGGCGAAGGTTTACCTCTACAACGTCCTCAATACGGAAACTCAGCGTCGAACCACGTCTATGAAGTCTCGGTTCCCATCCGCCGGGACCGCCATCCATATGTTCCACGCCATGAAGTTGTTGCTGGACTGGATCGACACACACGGACTCAGTAGCATCGCAGACCTCACCACCGACGACTGGACCCAGTACGGCGAGCACGTGGGTGCACGCGAGGATCGCACCTATTCACACAAGGTTGCGCAACTAGTCCACCTAGCCCCGGTGTTTCATGGGGATCTGCGGATCGCTGGGCGAAAATAGACCGAAGT
>NZ_JADDKI010000136.1:0-13428 GCF_015356725.1 Dietzia sp. SYD-A1 | reverse complement strand
CCGCGCAGGAGACCGCCGACAGCTCGCCGCCGGCCCGGCCGGCGGCGAGCTGTCGGCGGTCTCCTGCGCGGCGTCCACTGCAGGTGCGTCCCCGGACTGTGCTGCGGCCTCATCCGCGGCAACAGCCTCGTCGACGGCGGCTGGCGTCTCGTCGACGGCGGCGGGTGCCTGATCTGGTTCCGACACGGCGCCGGACTCGCCGATGGTGACGGCGGACCGACCGGTCGCCCGGGCTCGCGGTCCCCCGGCGTACTGGGAAAGGATCTGCAGGCTCATGGTGGTACCTTATCGCCTCCGCTCCCCTCGACCGCCTGCCGCTCCCGGTGAGCTGCCATATGGCTCGGCGACATCCGGGCTGCGCCGCCCCCGGCCGCCCCGGATACTGGGAGCATGCGTGCGATCCGGATCTCAGAACACGGTGGCCCCGACGTCCTACGGCCGGTCGAGGTTGAGACGCCCTCGCCGGGTCCGGGAGAGGTACTCGTCCGGACCACCGCCGTCGGCGTCAACTTCATCGACACCTATTTCCGGGAGGGCGTCTACCAGGCTTCGTTGCCGTATATCCCGGGAAGCGAGGGGGCCGGGATCGTCGAGTCGGTCGGCGAGGGCACGCCCGACCTCGTGGCCGGGGACCGGGTGGCGTGGTGTCAGATCCCCGGTTCCTACGCCCAGTACGTGGTGGGTCCGGCCGACGCGCTGGTCACGGTCCCCGATGAGGTGCCCGACGGTGTCGCCGCGTCGATGCTGCTCCAGGGACTCACGGCCCATTACCTGATCACCGACACCCATCGTGCCCACGGCGGGGACACCGTCTTGATCACCGCCGGCGCCGGAGGGGTGGGTCAGCTCCTCATCCAGATGGCGGTGGCGCGGGGGTACCAGGTGATCACCACCACCTCGACCGAGTCGAAAGCCCAGATCTGCAGGGATCTGGGGGCGCACCGGGTGCTGCTCTATCCGGAGGCCACGCCCGAGAGGATCCGCGAACTGTCCGGCGGTGGTGTGGAGGTGGTGTTCGACGGGGTCGGGCGGGACACCTTCGACACGAGTCTGGCGTCACTCGCGCGACGCGGAACCCTGGTCCTGTTCGGCGCGGCGAGCGGTCCGGTACCCCCGGTGGATCCGCAGCGGCTCAACGCGGCCGGCTCGGTGTTCCTGACCCGACCCTCGCTCGGAGACTTCATCGCGACCACGGAGGAGTACCGCGAACGCGCGGCGGAGGTGATGGAGGGTCTGGTGGGCGGTTCGCTCGTCCTGGAGGTCGGTGCGACCTTCGGGCTCACCGAGGCGGCGCAGGCACACCGCGCCCTGCAGGCCCGGCGCACCACGGGGTCGATCACGCTCGACCCCTCACGGTGACGGGCAGACGACCTCTGCCGGCGACGGTCAGAACAGTGCGAACGCGCCCGACAGGGTCTCGAGGCCCAGAACCGCGTCGACGGACAGGGCCACGAAGACCGCGGCCAGGTAGTTGTTCGACAGGATGAACAGCTTGAGGGGTTTGACCTCGACACCTCGACGGACACCGGCCTCGAGGCGGTGCGCCATCACGATGAACCACACTCCGAAGCCGACCGCGCCCACCGCGTAGATCCACCCCGCTGCGGGAATCAGTGCGAAGGTGCACAGAACGGTGGCCCAGGTGTAGAGGGTGATCCGCCGGGTGACGCCTTCGGCCGACATCACCACCGGCAGCATCGGTACGCCGGCCGCCTTGTAGTCCTCCTTGTACCGCATCGCGAGAGCCCAGGTGTGGGGCGGGGTCCAGAAGAAGATGATGAGGAACAGGACGATCGCCTGCCACCAGTTGTGCGGCTGGCCCTCGGGGAGGTGGTCGGTGATCACCGCCCAGGACACGAGCACGGGCATGCAGCCGGCGGCGCCACCCCACACCACGTTCTGGGCGGTGCGTCGCTTGAGGACCATCGTGTAGACGAAGACGTAGAAGCAGATCGTGGCCAGGATGAACGCGGCGGCCAGCCAGCTCTGCGCCAGGAGACCCAGCCAGAGCATGCTGGACGCGCCGAGCACCAGACCGAAGACCAGCGCGGCTCGTGGGGTCACGGCGTGGCGGGCCAGGGGGCGCCGCTCGGTCCGCTTCATGACCTTGTCGATATCGGCGTCGACCACCATGTTGAGGGTGTTGGCGCTGGCGGCGCCCAGCCACCCGCCGACCAGTGTCAGCAACACGAGTCCTAGGTGGACCTGCCCGCGGTCGGCCTGCAACATCGCGGGGATGGCGGCGACCAGGAGCAACTCGATGACGCGCGGTTTGGTGAGGGCGATGTACGACATCACCACATCGGCTGCGCGGGCGCTCCCGCTCGCCGGAGCCGGCCGCCCCGAGGACTCTGGAGGGGAGACGGACGGCCCCCCACTCCGGGTCGGGGTGGAATCGTGCACCGGAACTCCTCGCAGCAGATGTCAACGCACTACCCGGCCGATACTACGTCCCCCCTGCACGCTCCGCGAAAGAGCGGGGGCGGGGACCGCCCGACCCCGGGCGAGTCTGACCACTAAGGTGGTCCACGACATCCGCGCGGATCCGCGCCGCACCCTCGACCCGGGAGAACCACAAGTGACCAGCGCGTCGGAGATCACCGAGCTCACCACCGCCCGCCACCCGTCGGACTGGACAGAACTGGACACCCGGGCGGTCGACACCGCGCGTGTCCTGGCCGCCGAGGCCGTGCAGAACTGCGGCAGCGGTCACCCGGGCACGGCCATGAGCCTGGCGCCCCTGGCCTACACGCTCTACCAGCGGGTGATGCGCCACGACCCGTCGGACCCTAAGTGGGTGGGGCGGGACCGCTTCGTCCTGTCCTGTGGCCACACGTCGCTCACCCAGTACATCCAGCTGTACCTCGCCGGTTTCGGCCTGGAGCTCGAGGACCTCAAGGCGCTGCGCACCTGGGGCTCCAAGACCCCGGGGCATCCCGAGTGGAACCACACCGACGGGGTGGAGATCACCACCGGGCCGCTCGGTCAGGGTCTGGCCTCCGCCGTGGGCATGGCCATGGCCGCCCGGTACGAGCGGGGCCTGTTCGACCCGGACGCCCCGGCCGGGAAGAGCCCCTTCGACCACTTCGTCTACGTGGTCGCCTCGGACGGCGACGTCCAAGAAGGCGTGACCGCCGAGGCCTGCTCTCTGGCGGGGACCCAGCAGCTCGGGAACCTCATCGCGATCTACGACGACAACAAGATCTCGATCGAGGACGACACCCAGATCGCCTTCACCGAGGACGTGGCCGCCCGCTACGAGGCATACGGCTGGCACGTCCAGACGGTCCACGGTGGTGAGGACATCGAGGCCATCGAGGACGCGATCGCGGACGCGCGCGCGGTCACGGACAAGCCGTCGATCATCGTCCTGCGCACGGTGATCGCCTACCCCGCCCCCACCAAGATGAACACGGGCGCCTCGCACGGTTCGGCGCTCGGACAGGCCGAGGTGGACGCGGTCAAGGAGGCCCTCGGCATGGGTGGCACCGAGCCGTTCACCGTCGACGACGAGGTGATCGCCCACACCCGCGCCGCGCGTGACCGGGGCGCCCGCGTCCACGCGCAGTGGAGCGACATGTTCCACGCGTGGGCCGAGGCGAACCCCGGGGCGAAGGACCTCTTCGACAGGCTCTACTCCGGCCAGCTGCCCGAGGGGTGGGACGCCGACCTCCCGAGGTGGGAGGCCGACCCCAAGGGTGTCGCCACCCGCAAGGCGTCGGCCAAGGCGATCCAGGCGCTCGCCGGGACCCTCCCGGAGCTGTGGGGCGGGTCGGCCGACCTCGCCGGTTCCAACAACACCCAGATCGAGGGGGCCGACTCCTTCGGCCCCCCGTCCATCTCGACCGGGACGTGGACGGCGTCCCCGTACGGTCGCAACCTCCACTTCGGCGTCCGCGAACACGCCATGGGAGCGATCCTCAACGGGATCGCCCTGCACGGCCCGACCCGGCCCTACGGCGGGACCTTCCTCATCTTCAGCGAGTACATGCGTCCCGCCGTCCGGCTCGCCGCCCTCCAGGGCAGCAACGCCTACTACGTCTGGACCCATGATTCGATCGGACTCGGCGAGGACGGCCCCACCCACCAGCCGGTCGAACAACTCGCGGCACTGCGGGCCATTCCCGGGCTGGCCGTCCTGCGTCCGGCGGACGCCAACGAGACGGCGGCCGCGTGGCGCGCGATGCTCGTCGCCCTCGACGGCCCCAAGGGGCTCTGTCTGACCCGGCAGGACATCCCCGTTCTCGAGGGCACGGCGGAGTCGGCCCGGCAGGGTGTGGAACGCGGCGGCTACGTGATCGCCGAGGCATCGACCGGGTCCCCCGAGGTGATCCTCATGGGCACCGGGTCCGAGGTGCACCTGGCGGTCGAGGCGCGGGAGGTCCTCGAGGCGGAGGGCGTCGCGACCCGGGTCGTGTCCATGCCGTGTATCGAGTTCTTCGACCAGCAGGACGCGGAGTACCGCGAGTCGGTCCTCCCCCGCTCGGTCCGCGCCCGGGTGAGTGTGGAGGCCGGGATCGCGATGCCGTGGTACCGCTTCCTCGGCGACGCGGGCAGGGCGGTGTCGCTGGAACACTTCGGTGCCTCCGCCCCTTACCAGACCTTGTACACCGAGTTCGGGATCACCGCCGACGCCGTGGTCACCGCCGCCCGCGAATCCCTCGCGGCCGTCACCGGGGAGTCATCATGACCAACGCCAATCTCGCCGCACTGAGCGCCGCCGGCGTCTCGGTCTGGCTGGACGATCTGTCGCGCCAGCTGCTCACCTCCGGGGAGCTAGAGGAGCGGATGTCGACCTACTCGGTCGTGGGAGTCACCACCAATCCCGCGATCTTCCAGGCCGCGCTGGCCGACTCCTCGGCCTACGAAGCCGCGCTCGCCGAGGCGGTCCGAGCGGACAGGGACGTCGATTCCGTCGTTCGCTCGCTCACCACCGCCGATGTGCGGGACGCCTGCGACCTCCTGGCCGGCGTGTTCGAGGCCACCGACGGGGTCGACGGACGCGTCTCGCTGGAGGTCGATCCCCGGCTGGCCGAGGACACCGAGGGCACGGTGGCCCAGGCCGTCGAACTCTCGGACGTGGTCGACCGGCCCAACCTCATGATCAAGATCCCGGCCACCTCGGCGGGGTTGCCCGCGATCACGGAGGTGATCGGGCGGGGGATCGATGTCAACGTGACCCTCATCTTCTCGGCCGACCAGTACCGCGCGGTCGCGGAGGCGTACCTGTCTGGACTGGAACGAGCTGCCGACGGCGGTCACGATCTGTCCCGCATCCACTCGGTGGCCTCGGTGTTCGTCAGCCGCCTCGACACCGAGATCGACTCCCGCCTGCCCGACGACTCCCCCTTGCGGGGCACGGCGGGACTCGCCAACGCGCGGTTGTGTCAGGACGTGTACGACGAGGTCTACGACACCGCCGGTCGGTTCGGCGATCTGGCCGCACGGGGTGCCCGCCCCCAGCGGTTGCTCTGGGCGTCCACCGGGGTCAAGGATCCCGCCTACCCGGACACCCTCTACGTGAGCGGCCTGGTCACCCACGGCACCGTCAACACGATGCCCTTCGCGACGATGGAGGCGTTCGCCGACCACGGGCAGCTGGCTGGGGACACGGTCCGGGGCACCGGAGAGGCGTCCCGGCAGGCCCTCGAGGCGCTGCGCGCGGAGGGGATCGACCTCGACGAGGTCTTCTCGTTGCTCGAGCGGCAGGGCGTGAGCAAGTTCGTCAGCGCGTGGGACGACCTGATCGCCACGGTCACCGCGCGGATCGACGAGATCCCCTCGGGGTCGTGACCGAACCGGCCGGTCGGCCCTCCCCCGCCGTCGGCGACACCGTCGGCGGGCCGGAGGGATCGGCCAACCCGCTGCGCGATCCTCGGGACCGCCGCCTGCCCCGGATCGCCGGCCCGTCCGGTCTGGTCATCTTCGGCGTCACGGGTGACCTCTCCAAGAAGAAGCTCATCCCCGCCGTCTACGACCTCGCGAACCGGGGGCTGCTCCCGCCGGGATTCTGTCTCATCGGCTTCGGTCGACGCCGCTGGACCCACGCCGAGTTCGCCGACTTCGCCCGTGACCACGCGCGGGAACGGTGCCGTACCCCGTTCCGTGAGGACGTGTGGGAGCAACTGGCGGCGGGACTGCGATTCGTCACCGGGACCTTCGACGACGACGAGGGCTTCGATCACCTCGCGCAGCAGCTGACCGCCCTGGAGTCCGAACGGGGCACGGCCGGGAACTACGCGTTCTATCTGTCCGTCCCCCCCGACGACTTCCCCACGGTCTGTCGGCACCTCGACCGCACCGGGTGCACCAGATCGGTCGACGGCTCGTGGCGCCGCGTGGTGATCGAGAAGCCCTTCGGCCACGATCTGGCGAGTGCTCGCGAGCTCAACGCGGTGGTGGGCGCCGTCTTCCCCGAGGACTCGGTGTTCCGCATCGATCACTATCTGGGCAAGGAGACGGTCCAGAACATCCTCGCCCTACGCTTCGCCAACCAGCTCTTCGAACCGGTGTGGAACGCCAATCACGTCGACCACGTCCAGATCACGATGGCCGAGGACATCGGACTCGGCGGCCGCGCCGGGTACTACGACGGCATCGGGGCGGCACGCGACGTCATCCAGAACCACCTCATCCAACTCATGGCGCTGGTGGCCATGGAGGAACCCACGGACTTCTCCGCCGCCGCGCTACGGGCGGAGAAGACCAAGGTCCTCGAGTCCACCTCACTCGCGCTCCCGATCTCCGAGACCGCGGCCCGGGGCCAGTACTCCGGCGGCTGGCAGGGCTCCGGGCAGGTGGTGGGGCTCAAGGACGAGGAGGGTTACGATCCGTCCTCGGCCACCGAGACCTACGCCGCGATCACCCTCGAGGTCCACAACAGACGCTGGGCCGGCGTCCCGTTCTACCTGCGCACCGGCAAGCGGCTGGGCCGTCGCGTGACGGAGATCGCGGTGGTCTTCCGCCGCGCGCCGCACCTGCCCTTCGACGCGACCATGACCCAGGAACTCGGGCAGAACGCCCTGGTGATCCGGGTCCAGCCGGACGAGGGCGTGACACTGCGATTCGGCTCCAAGGTGCCCGGGACGGCGATGGAGGTCCGCGATGTCAACATGGACTTCGCGTACGGCGAGGCGTTCACCGAATCGTCCCCCGAGGCCTACGAGCGGCTGATCCTGGACGTCCTGCTGGGTGAGCCGTCGCTCTTCCCGGTCTCGCGGGAGGTGGAGTTGAGCTGGATGCTGCTCGATCCCGTCCTCGACGAATGGGCTGCCGGGGGTACCCCGGAGCAGTACCAGGCCGGGACGTGGGGCCCGCGTGGTGCCGACGAGATCCTGGCCCGCAGTGGCCGCGCATGGAGGCGACCGTGATCATCGACCTGCCCGACACCTCGACCCGCGAGATCTCCAAGAAGCTCGTGCAGATCCGCGAGGACGCGGGACTGAGCACGATCGGCCGGGTGCTCACGCTCATCGTCCTCACCGATCACGTCGGCGGCAGCGAGTCCGCGATCGAGGCCGCCAACGACGCCAGCCGCGAGCACCCCTGTCGTGTCATCGTCGTGATCCGTGGCAACCGCGCCAGGGCTGACCGGCTCGACGGTCAGATCCGTGTCGGGGGGGATGCGGGGGCGGCCGAGGTCGTGGTGCTCCGGACATCGGGGGCGATGGCGTCGCAGTCGGCCTCGTTGGTCACCCCGCTGCTCCTGCCCGACACCCCGCTCGCGGTGTGGTGGCCCAGGCATTCGCCGACACTGTTGGCGGAGGACAAGGTCGGCCGTCTGGCGCGGCGGCGGATCGTGGACTCCGATGCCGAGGGGCATCCGACGGACGCGCTGGCCAAGCGGGCGGCCGGCTACTCCCCCGGTGACACCGATCTGGCCTGGGCCAGGGTGACGCACTGGCGCTCGCTCCTGGCCGCGACCCTGGACCGCCCCCCGTTCGAGAGGATCACCGGCGCCACGGTGTGTGGGCCCGAGCGGGCCGCGTCCGTGGACCTCGCCGGCGGGTGGCTCGCCTCCCGCCTGGGGATCGACGTCCACCGTGCGGTGGGGCCGCGCATGGTGGTCCTGGAGCGTGCCTCCGGATCCATCGTCATCGAACAGGTGAGCCCCACCTCCGCGGAGCTGCGCATCACCGGCCAGGCCCCCACCCGGGTGACACTGGTGAAGCGGAGCGTGGCGGACTGCCTCGCCGAGGAGCTCCGCCGCATGGACACCGACGGTGTGTACGCCGACGCCCTGGCGAGCCACGATCGGGTGATCTACACCTCGGCATCCGTGCGCTGAGCAGGGCCCGGGTCCCGGTACACCGAGAACCACGACGTCAGGAGAACCGATGACGAACCTCACCCACGTTGTCCACCCCGATTCGGAGGCGCTGGCCTCGGCGGCGGCCCGGGCCGCCGCGGAGCTCCTCTCGGCGCGTATCGCCGCCGCCGGCCGGGCCACCCTGTCCCTCACCGGGGGGTCGGTCGGGATCACGACCGCGGCCGCCCTCGCCGGGGAGACCGTGGACTGGGACCGGGTCACGATCTACTTCGGGGACGAGCGCTTCGTTGCCGCCGACCACCCGGAACGTAACGACGGGCAGCTGGACGAGGCCCTGCTCGACTCCCTGGGGGACCGTCCGACGGTGCACCGCTGGCCCGCGCGGACCGCCCAGGAGGACGATGTCGACGCCGCCGCCGCCCGCTTCCTCGAGGCACTCGACGTCCCCGACGGCGAACAGCCGATCTTCGACGTGACCATTCTGGGAATGGGTCCGGAGGGCCACGTCGACTCGATCTTCCCGCACACCCCCGCGGTCGCCGAGACTGAGCGGTTGGTCGTCGGGGTCCGTGACTGCCCCAAGCCTCCTCCCGAGCGGCTGACGTTCACCCTCCCCGCGGTTCGCCGCTCGCGGCACGTGCTGGTGATCGCCGCGGGAGAGGGCAAGGCGGAGGCCGTCGCGAAGGGGCTCGGCGGCGCGTCACCGTCGGACTGGCCGGTGGCCGGCGCGGTGGGTGCCGAGTCCACGACCTATCACCTGGACGACGGCGCGGCGTCGGCCCTGGACTGATCCTCGGGTTCCAGCGACGACCGGGCTCAGCGACGACCGGGCTCAGCGACGATCGGGCTCAGCGACGACGGGGTGCGCTCCTCCTCGTGGAGGGCGCACCCCGTGTGGCCGCGCCGTGTGGCGCGCGGGTCGGACGACGTCAGCCGAAGCGGACCAGGAGACCGACCGCGACGATCGCGATGAGCCAGAGGATGGCGACGACCACGGTCACGCGGTCGAGGTTGCGCTCCACCACGCTCGACCCGGAGAGGCTGGACTGGACCCCGCCGCCGAACAGCGAGGACAGGCCGCCTCCCTTACCGCGGTGCAGCAGGATGAACAGCATCAACAGCAGGCTGGTGGCGAGGAGGAAGATGTCCAGGGCGAGCTTCATGTACGGATCGGGCCTTACGTCGGTTCGGGGTGGTCGGAGGACGACTGGTCCAGACTACCCGCTGGCATCTCCAGGGTGAATCCGGGCGCGCCGCCGGGCTCAGGGCAGCGGGCCGCCCGCGGCGATGGCGGACAACTGGGCGAACTCGTCGGGCTTGAGCGACGACCCGCCCACGAGACCGCCGTCGACGTCGGGCTGCTCGAGGAGCTCACCGACGGTGGAGGCGTTGACGCTGCCGCCGTAGAGCACACGCATCTGATCCGCGGTCCCGGGATCGGACAGCTCGGCCAGTGCCGCGCGGATGGCCGCGCAGACCTCCTGCGCGTCCTCGGCCGAGGCGGTCTTGCCCGTCCCGATGGCCCACACGGGTTCGTAGGCGATGACGGTGGAGGCGAGCTGCTCGGTGCTCAGGCCCGCCAGTGATCCCTTGAGCTGCTCCACGACCACGCCGACATGGTCGCCGGCCTCGCGGATCTCCAGCTTCTCCCCCACGCAGACGATCGGGCTCAGGCCGTGCCTGTGGCACGCGGCGGCCTTGGCGGCCACCAACTCGTCGGTCTCGGAATGGTACTCGCGCCGCTCGGAGTGCCCCACCACGACGTAGGTGCACCCCAGCTTCGCGAGCATCCCCGCCGAGATCTCACCGGTGTACGCGCCGGACTCGTGGACCGACACGTCCTGTGCACCGTAGGCGAATCCGAGCTTGTCCCCCTCGATGACGATCTGGACGCCGCGGATGTCGGTGAACGGGGGGATGAAGGCCACCTCCACCTTCTCGAGGTACTTCTCGGGCAGGGCGAAGGCCACCTTCTGGACGAGGGCGATCGCCTCGAGGTGGTTGAGATTCATCTTCCAGTTTCCGGCGATGAGCGGGGTGCGTGCCATGTTCTCTCCTGTGCGTAGGCGGTAGCGGATCAGTTGCTGCGTTCGAGGGCGGTGACCCCCGGGAGCTCCTTGCCCTCGAGATACTCGAGTGAGGCCCCGCCCCCTGTCGAGATGTGGGAGAAGTTCTCCTCGCCGAGTCCGAGTGTCCGGACGGCCGCGGCGGAGTCGCCGCCCCCCACCACGGAGAACGCACCGTCACGGGTGGCGGCGATGATCGCCTCGGCGACGCCCCGGGTGCCGGCCGAGAACGCCTCGAACTCGAACACCCCCATCGGGCCGTTCCAGAAGATGGTCTTGGCGGCGGACAGCTTCTCGGTGAACAGGGCCACGGACGCCGGTCCGATGTCGAGTCCCATCGTGCCGTCGGGGATCGCGTCGGTCGGCACCGTGGTGTGCCCGGCGTCGGCGGCGAACCCGTCGGCCGCCACCACGTCGACCGGCAGGGTGATCACGTCGGCGAACCTGTCGAGCAGGTCCTTGCAGGTGTCGATCATCTCCTCCTGGAGGAGAGAGGATCCGACGCCGTGCCCCTGGGCGGCGAGGAAGGTGAAGCACATGCCGCCACCGATGACCAGCGTGTCGACCTTGGGGGCGAGCGCCTCAATCACCGCGAGCTTGTCCGAGACCTTGGACCCGCCGAGGACCACGGCGTAGGGGCGCGCGGTGTCGCCCGTCAGGCCGGCGAGGACCTCGACCTCGCTCTGCACCAGATCACCGGCGTAGGCGGGGAGGACCTCGGCGATGTCACAGACCGAGGCCTGCGCGCGATGGACCACACCGAACCCGTTGGAGACGAACGCCCCGTCCTCGCCGACGAGGCTCGCCAGGTCCGCCGCCAGCGCGGCACGCTCCGCGGGGTCCTTGCTGGTCTCCCGCGGGTCGAAGCGGATGTTCTCGATCAGGAGCACGTCGCCGTCGGTCAGTCCGTTGGCGCGCTCACGGGCATCGGGGCCCACCACGTCACCTGCCAGCTGAACGTATCGACCGAGCTCCTCGCCCAGCTTCTCCGCGACAGGGGCCAGGGAGAGCGCGGGATCCGGCTCACCCTTCGGCCGACCGAGGTGAGCCGTGATCACCAGCGCGGCACCGGCGTCGAGCAACGCGTTCAGAGTGGGCAGTGAGGCCGATATGCGGCCGGAGTCGGTGATGGTCGATCCGTCGAGCGGGACGTTGAGGTCGCAGCGGACGAGGATCTTGCGACCTTCGACGCCGGTGTCCAGCAGGTCGTGGAGGGTGCGCACTGCCATGGGGTGGGGCTCCTGTCGGGTGGACGGTGATGGTGTGGTCCGGATGCGGTGGCGCGGTCCGGAAGCGGTGGTGAGGACTCATGTACAGCGGGCCCGGCCGGGGGACGCTCTGGGCGTTCCCGGACCGGGCCCGGTGTGGTGCTGGGTCGTCAGGCCCGAGGGCTCTTACAGCGACTTGCCGACCAGGCCGACGAGGTCGGCGAGGCGGTTGGAGTAGCCCCACTCGTTGTCGTACCAGGAGGCGATCTTGATCTGACCGTCGATGGCCTTGGTCAACTGGGCGTCGAAGATCGAGGAGTGCGGGTCGGTCACGATGTCCGACGAGACGATCGGGTCCTCGGTGTACTTGAGGATCCCCTTCATCGGGCCCTCGGCGGCCGCCTTGATCGCGGCGTTGACCTCCTCGACGGAGGCCTTCTTCTCGAGCTCGACGGTGAGGTCGGTGAGCGAGCCGGTGGGCAGCGGGACCCGCACGGCGTACCCGTCGAACTTGCCCTTGAGCTCGGGCAGGACGAGCGAGACGGCCTTGGCGGCGCCAGTGGAGGTGGGCACCATGTTGATCCCGGCGGCACGGGCACGACGCGGGTCCTTGTGGGGGGCGTCCTGGAGGTTCTGGTCCTGGGTGTAGGCGTGGATCGTGGTCATGAGTCCCTTGACGATCCCGAACTCGTCGGACAGGACCTTGGCCACCGGCGCGAGACAGTTGGTCGTGCAGGACGCGTTGGAGATGATCGTCTGCGAGCCGTCGTACTGGTCGTCGTTGACACCCATGACGATCGTTATGTCCTCGCCCGAGGCCGGAGCGGAGATGATGACCTTCTTCGCGCCGCCCTCGAGGTGACCGCGGGCCTTCTCGGCGGAGGTGAAGATGCCGGTGGACTCCACCACGACGTCGACGTCGTAGTCGCCCCACGGCACGGCGGAGGGGCCTTCCTTGACCGCGAGCGCGCCCATCCTGGCCCCACCGACCGTGATGGATTCGTCGTCGAACGTCACGTCCTTGCCGAGGCGACCGAGGATGGAGTCGTACTTGAGCAGATGAGCGAGCATGTCGTTCGTGGTGAGGTCGTTGACGGCCACGATCTCGATATCCGTCTTGCCCTCGGCCTTCAGCGCCTCCACCGCGCGGTAGAAGTTGCGGCCGATACGTCCGAATCCGTTGATGCCTACGCGCACGGTCACGTGATGTCTCCTTATAGGTGGTGCGAGAAAGAACCTCGAGGGGCGCCGGTGGTGCCCGGGGCGTGACCCAGACTACCCGCCCCAGGTGGGGGCTGTGCAGGGTCCACAGGCCGCGGATCAGTCTTCGTCGAGCATGTCCTCGGTCACGACGGATTCGGTGTCCGGGATACCCAGATCGGCCGCTTTGCGGTCGGCCATGGACAACAGACGGCGGATCCGACCGGCCACCGCGTCCTTGGTCATCGGGGGGTCGGCGAGCTGGCCCAGTTCCTCGAGGGAGGACTGACGGTGTTGGACGCGCAGCTCGCCCGCGGCCAGCAGGTGGTCGGGCACGTCCTCGGCCAGGATCTCGAGCGCTCGCTGGACGCGGGCGGCCGCCGCGACCGCTGCCCGGGCCGACCTGCGGAGATTGGCGTCGTCGAAGTTGGCGAGTCGGTTGGCGGTCGCCCGTACCTCTCCGCGGGACCGCCGCTCCTCCCAGATGTCCCTGGTCGCGGACGCCCCCATCCGCGCGAGCAGGATGCCGATCGCCTCCCCGTCGCGGATCACGACCCGGTCACCACCACGGACCTCGCGGGCCTTGGCCGCCACCCCGAGGCGACGCGCCGCGCCCACCAGGGCCATCGCGGCCTCCGCTCCGGGCGCGGTCACCTCCAACGCCGACGACCGCCCGGGTTTGGTG
>NZ_JADDKI010000135.1:0-13362 GCF_015356725.1 Dietzia sp. SYD-A1 | reverse complement strand
CCCCACGGCCCGCCCGGTCATTCGGCGCCCGGGGGTCACCGCCACCGATCCGATCACCCGGCCGTCGGCCCGCAGCACGGGGGCGGACACCGAGGCCACGGCGAGGTCGGCGGCGGCGGAGAGCTCGGCGTCGGTCACGTCGATCTCGGACAGTTCCACGAACAGTTCGGAGACGCGGTCGCGCACGAGGGCTCCCACGCCCGAGGACTCCAGGGAGTCGGCCATCCTCAGCAGCTCGCGGCGCGCCGGCGTGAGGCGCTCGATGGACCAGCCCCGCCGGGCGATCTGAGGCATCACCACTTCCAGTCGCTCCCGGGCCGCCTCGGTGAGACCGCCGGAATCCGAGAGCCACCGCCGCTGGTCGACCACCGGTAACCGGGCGACGAGCTCACGGGCGAAGGGTGCCCGCACCGGGACGACGTGGCCCACCGCGATGTCCGGCCGGGAGGCCGTGCGCATGCCCGCCCCCACCACGTCCACGACCTCGCTCATGCCGTCGCGGGTCTCGAACACCACGGCGGCGATCCCCGTGTCGTCGACGAGGCGTTCCAGGGGCTGACGGGCGGCCCGGGCCAGGTCGACCTCGGCGGACAGGGATGCGGCGATCGTGCGCATCGTGGGCCCGGCGCGCCACCCGCCCTCCCACTTCTCGGCCCACCGTGCGTCCTGCATCTCCGCCAGCACGGCGTGGAGGGTGGAGCGGCTGGCCCCGGTGATCCGGGCGATCTCCGCGAGGGGCAGCGGTGGGCCCTCGCGTGACAGTGCCTCGATCACGGCGAGGACGCGATGCGTGGGCTCATGGCGCATAGTCGACATCGTATGTCGACATGTCGGCGATGTGCGCACTGTTTCGCTCGCCGAGATGAAAATCGCGGCCTTCGGGGCGCACGATGGACCCCGAACCAGACCGCAGACAGACCTGTCTGCGGTCTGTCGTCCGGTCGGACCGGGCCAGCCCACGACATTGGAGGTCGCATGACAGCGAGGACGGCGGTGACGCTCTCGCACCTCGACGCACTCGAGGCCGAGTCAGTCCACATCTTCCGCGAGGTAGCCGCGCAGTTCGAACGCCCGGGGATGCTGTTCTCGGGTGGCAAGGACTCCGTGGTGATGTTCCACCTCGCGCGCAAGGCCTTCTGGCCCGCGCCCATGCCGTTCCCGCTCATGCACGTCGACACCGGGCACAACTTCGACGAGGTCATCGAGTACCGCGACAGGGTGGTCGACCAGACCGGCGTCCAACTGCTCGTGTCCTACGTCCAGGACGACATCGACGCCGGCCGCGTGGTCGAGGAGACCGGCGTCGGCACCAGCCGTAACCGCCTCCAGACGGCCGCGCTGTTGCGCGGCATCCAGGAGAACCGCTTCGACGCGGTCTTCGGGGGCGCCCGTCGCGACGAGGAGAAGGCCCGGGCCAAGGAGCGCGTCTTCTCCTTCCGCGACGCGTTCGGAGCCTGGGACCCGCGCGCGCAGCGCCCCGAGCTGTGGAAGCTCTACAACGGTAATCACCGCAAGGGCGAGCACATCCGGGTGTTCCCGCTGTCCAACTGGACCGAGCTGGACATCTGGCAGTACATCGAGCGCGAGGACATCGCGCTGCCGCCCATCTACTACGCGCACCAGCGCGAGGTGATCGAGCGCGACGGCATGCTGCTGGCCAAGACCCGCTTCCTCGAGACCCTCCCGGGCGAGGAGGCGCGCACCGAGCTGGTCCGTTTCCGCACCGTCGGGGACGCCACCTGCACCGGCTGCGTGGAGTCCGACGCCGCCGACAACGCCGCCGTCGTGGCCGAGGTCGCGGGCACCCGCGTCACCGAGCGCGGCGCCACCCGTGCCGACGACCGGATCTCCGAGGCCGGCATGGAAGACCGCAAGAAGGAAGGCTACTTCTGATGAGTTCCGCCACCACCGCGTCCTCCGCCGGCGCCCCGTCCCTCAGCACCGCGTCGACCCTCACCGCGGAGCAGTTGAGCACGATGTCCGAGCACGCCCAGCTGCTACGCATCGCCACCGCGGGGTCGGTCGACGACGGTAAGTCGACCCTCATCGGGCGCCTGCTCTTCGACTCCAAGGGCATCTTCGAGGACCAGCTGGCCTCGATCGAGGCCACCTCCGCCAAGCGCGGCGACGAGTACACCGACCTCGCGCTGCTCACCGACGGGCTGCGGTCCGAGCGCGAGCAGGGCATCACCATCGACGTGGCCTATCGCTACTTCTCGAGTCCGCGTCGCAAGTTCATCATCGCCGACACCCCGGGCCACGTGCAGTACACGCGCAACATGGTCACCGGTGCCTCGACGGCCGACGTGGCGATCATCCTCGTCGACGCCCGCAAGGGGGTGCTCGAGCAGACCCGCCGGCACGCGTTCCTGTCCGCGCTCCTGGGCATCCCGCGCCTGGTCGTGGCCGTCAACAAGATGGATCTGGTCGACTACGACGAGGCCACGTTCGAGGCCATCCGCACCGAGTTCACCGATTTCGCCGCCAAGCTCGAGGTCCACGACGTGACGTTCGTCCCGCTGTCCGCCCTCAAGGGTGACAACGTGGTCGACAGGTCCGAGGCCATGCCCTGGTACACGGGCCCGGCACTGCTCGACCACCTGGAGAACGTGCACATCGCGTCGGACCGCAACCTCACCGACGTCCGGTTCCCCGTGCAGTACGTGATCCGCCCCCAGCGCGCGGACGGACTGGACCACCGGTCCTTCGCCGGCACCGTCGCCGGGGGGATCATGAAGGTCGACGACGAGGTGGTGGTCATGCCGTCCGGTCGGCAGTCGACCATCAAGGCCATCTGGGGCCCGGGCGGAGCCGAGCTCGACGAGGCGGCGGCGCCGGCCGCGGTGACCATCGCGCTCAACGACGAGATCGACATCGTCCGTGGTGAGATGATCGCCCGGCCCGGCAACCGGCCGCACCAGGGCACCGAGCTCGAGGCGATGGTCTGCTGGTTCGCCGACGACTCGACCCTCACGCCCAACAAGCGGTACGTCGTCAAGCACACCACCCGCGACACCAAGGCGATCGTCACGGGCCTGGAGTACCGGCTCGACGTCAACACCCTGCACCGCGACCCCGACTCCACCGAGCTGGGGCTCAACGAGATCGGTCGCATCGGCCTGCGCACGCAGACGCCGTTGATGTACGACCCCTACCGCCGCAACCGGGACACCGGGGCGTTCATCCTCGTGGACGAGCTCTCCGGCAACACCGTGGGCGCGGGCATGATCATCGGGCCCGCCACCACCGGGTCCAACGTGGTCTGGCACGCCGGTGCCGTCCAGCGCGGCGACCGCGGGCAGGGCCGCACCCTGTGGCTCACCGGCCTGTCGGGTTCGGGCAAGTCCACGATCGCCTCCGAGGTGGAGCGGTTGCTCATCGAGTCCGGCCACCCCGCCTACATCCTCGACGGGGACAACCTGCGGCACGGCCTCAACGCCGACCTCGGGTTCTCGGCCGAGGACCGGGCGGAGAACATCCGTCGCACCGCGGAGGTGGCGGCACTGTTCGCCGATGCCGGCGTCGTCGTCATCTGTTCCCTCATCTCCCCGATGCGCGCCGACCGCGACAAAGCGCGCGGCGTCCACTCCGCGGCCGACCTGCCCTTCACCGAGGTGTTCGTGGACACGCCGTTGGCCGAGTGCGAGGCGCGCGACCCCAAGGGGCTGTACGCCAAGGCGCGGGCCGGCGAGATCCCGGAGTTCACCGGCGTCTCCGCGCCGTACGAGCCGCCGCTGACCCCCGACCTACACATCCGTCCGGAGGACGGCACCGCGGAAGAGGTGGCGCAGCGGATCGTCAGCTCGATCCTGGGCGTCTGAGCGGGTGCCCGAGGCGCTCTGGTCCTACGACTCACTGGGGCTGCTGGTCGTCAGCGCGGTGATCGGCGTGGTCATAGGTCTGACGGGGATGGGCGGCGGGGCGTTGATGACGCCCGCGCTCATCCTCGTGGGGATCCCTCCCACCGCCGCCGTGGCCAACGATCTGGTGGTCAACGCGGTGAACAAGGTGGTCGGGGCCGGAGTGCACTGGAAGCACGGCAAACCCAACCTGAAGATCGCGTTCTGGCTGATCCTGGGCTCGGTTCCGACCGCGTACCTGGGGGCCTGGCTGGTGCACGCGGTGGGAGCCGACGACGTCCAGGGGCTGCTGAAGAAGGCCATCGGCGGGACGCTCATCGTGGCCTCCTCCGCCTACTTCCTGCGGGCGTTCTTCGAGATGGCCGGCAAGATCCGTACGGGCAGCGACCCGAACCCACCGGTCAGACCGCTCGTCACCCTGCTGGTCGGAGTGGTCGGCGGACTGATGGTGGGCATCACCTCGGTGGGCTCCGGCACGGTCATCATGATGTGCATCATGCTGCTGTACCCGACCCTGGCCGCGCTGCGGCTGGTGGGCACCGACCTCGTGCAGGCGGTCCCGCTGGTGATCGCGGCGGCCATAGGGCACGTGATGGTGACCGGCGTCGACTGGACCCTGCTGGTGCCGCTGCTGATCGGCGGGGCGATCGGGACGTTCTTCGGCTCCCGGGTCGCCGGCCGGGTGCCGCAGGGTCTGATCCGGCGGGGCATCACCATCGTGTTGGCGGTCACCGCCTCGGCGATGCTCGGGGCGTCGCCGCCACTGATCGGTGTGATCGCCCTGGTGCTGGTGACGGGCGGGCCACTCGTATGGCGGGCGCTGGTGCGCAGATACTCGGTGCATCTCGGCGAGCGGGCGGCGCAGGACCGCGTGCGCGCCTGACCCTCGCCTGACTCACGCACACGGCGCGCCGGGCCCACCCGCGTGCCGATCCCGCCGCATCCGCGCGTGAGTACTGCATCCACTCACGATATTCCGCGTGCGAATGCAGTAATGGCGCGCGGATGGGGGTTGGCGCGCGGATCGGGCGGAGGGGCGGTCAGGAGGTGGTGACGAGTTCCGGATCGGGAGTCCGCTCACGGCGGACGGCACGCACCGCGTGGACCACGAGCGCGATCCACACCAGGACCAGCGTCCCGAGCACGGGCCCGATCACGATCGCCGGGGCGTCGGCAGCGCTCAGCAGGGTGAAGGTGTTGGTGATGATGATGAGACCGCCCGCGGCCGTGCCCAGGACGCGGGCGGACATGTGCCGGACCATCCAGGCCGCGAACGGAGCGGCGATCACGCCACCGACGAGCAGCGCGACGGCGAACGCCCAGTTGATGCCCGCGGCGCCGAGACCGAAGAGGAAGCCGATGGACGCGCTCACCGCCACCACGAACTCGGAGGCGCTGATCGAGCCGACCACCTTGCGCGGTTCCACCCGGCCCGAGGAGAGCAGAGTGGTGGTCCCCACCGGGCCCCACCCGCCGCCTCCGAACGCGTCGAGGGTTCCGCCGACGAAGCCCAGTGGCACCAGGAAGCGCGCCGAGATCTGGCCGGAGAACTGGGGCCGCCTGCCTCCCAGTCGCAGGAAGCGGTAGAGGACGTAGAAACCCAGTGCGAGCAGGAGCGAAGCGACGATGGGCTTGGCGGTCGCGCTGGACAACGACGCCAGGGCCGTCGCGCCGATGAAGGCGCCCACCGCGCCCGGGCCCGCGAGGATCGCGACGATGCGCCAGTCCACGTTCCCGAACTTGTGGTGGGAGACGCCGGACGCGAGGGTGGTGCCGATCTGGGCGAAGTGCACGGCTGCCGACGCGGCCGCGGGCGCGATCCCGGCGGCCACGAGGATGGTCGTCGAGGTGACGCCGTATCCCATGCCGAGCGAGCCGTCGACCAGCTGGGCGAGCAGTCCGGCGAAGCCGAGGATGATCAGGGTGGGCACGAGGGGGATCCTCCGGCGTCGGTCGAGTGGGGGGTTCTCGGAACCACGTAGCGGGCGAGGCCTCGTCCGACCGCAGCCCACTAGGGCATTAAACAGAGTAGTTCAGTAGACTTTAGCATCAGGGCCTGGGGTTGGCCACCACGGCGGGTCGGCGGGTCAGTGGCGGCGGGGTCCGCCGCTCACCGGGGCTCCCAGGCGTCTTCGTCGAGGGTGAGGGCGTGGACGTCGCCCGGTAGCCGGCCCTCGGCGAGGTCGGACAGTGTCACTGCGTCCATGACCCGCCGCAGGGACGCCCTCGACGCGATCCACACGTGCTGGAGGACCGCGGCCCGCTCGTTGTAATCGACCGCCTCGGGCCGCACGTCATACACGCTGACGAGCGGGCCGTCGACCGCGCGGAGGACATCGGCGACAGTGACGGAGCCCGCGTCCTGAGCGAGTGTCCAGCCACCGGTCTTGCCCCGTCGGCTGGCCACGATGCCGGCCCGGCGCAGGTCCGACAGGATCGACTGCAGGAAGCCGTGCGGGATGTCCTGGAGCCGGCCCAGTTCCTCGGCGCTGATCGGGTTCTCGCGGGGACCGTCGCCACTGTGGGCGCGTTGGGCGTTCGCGAGCTCGACGAGCGCACGCAACGCGTAGTCCGACTTCGCGGTGACCCTCATGGGAACAGTCTCCCATGGGGGCGGATCTCCTGAGTGGCCGCGGACCGGGGTGGGGGAGCGGCGCCGGACAACCTGGCATGCGTCAACATGAAAGTTTTGTGACATAATGGCCGAATTCGCGCCGGCTCGGGGTCGGCGCCCTGCTCCGAGGAGCGACATGAACGAGGCGGATGAGCGGACCTGCTACGTCCACGAGACCTCCGACGGCGCGGTCTGGGGCTGCCGTCGTTGTGGCGCGACCAGCGGCACGCTGCCCTCGCGAGGCGCGGCGCGGGTCGCCGCCGACGCCCACCGTTGCCCGGATGAGCCGGCCCGCGTCGTCCGGGAGTACGGCAGCAGTCGACGCCGCGGCCTGCGTCTGCGTCGGCGATAGCCGTCCCGCATCCGCTGCCGCATCGGGCCTTCTACTGTGGAGGTCATGACAGCACCCATGCGTTCCTCCGATCAGCAGCTCGCCGTCGACCTCGCCGCGGATGCCGGTCGCCTGTTGGTGGAGCTCCGGTCGTCGGGACCCACCAAGCGTGAACTGGGTGACCTCGGGGACCGCCGCGCCAACGCCCTGCTCCTCGAGCGTCTGGCCGCCGAACGCCCCGGAGACTCGGTGTTGTCGGAGGAGTCGAGCGACGACCTCGCCCGCGTCGACGCCGACCGTGTGTGGATCATCGATCCCGTCGACGGCACGCGCGAGTACGGGCTCGGCGACCGTCCGGACTGGGCGGTCCACGTGGCGCTGTGGGAGCGGTCCGGGGACCCCGCACGAGCGCGGCTGGCCGCCGCCGCGGTCGCGCTCCCGGCGCTCGGTGTGGTCATGGGGGTCGACGACGACGAGGTCTACGCCCCCCCTGTGGGCAACGGCGGGGTGGACGGGGGTGGCCTCCTCCCGCCACGCTCGGGCTCGCGGCCGAGAATCGTGCTCTCGGCCTCCCGTCCGCCGGCGTTCGCGGAGGCGGTCGCCGAGTCCGTGGGCGGGGATCTGGTGCCCCTCGGTTCGGCCGGCGCCAAGGCGGCGGCCGTGGTGCGCGGGGAGGCCGACGCCTACATCCACGCGGGCGGCCAGTACCAGTGGGATTCGGCCGCGCCGGCGGGCGTGGCCCTGGCCAGGGGGTTCGTCGCCGTGCGGGTGGACGGCTCCCCGCTGGAGTACAACGTCGCCGAGACCTATCTGCCGGACCTGGTGGTGTGCCGCCCGGACCTGGCCGAGGCGATCCTGGAGGCCATCGCGTCGGCGTGAGGGGTCACCTGCTGGTGATCAGGGCCCCCGCGATGGCCGCC
Source organism: Dietzia sp. SYD-A1 (assembly GCF_015356725.1). Lineage (NCBI taxonomy): Bacteria > Bacillati > Actinomycetota > Actinomycetes > Mycobacteriales > Dietziaceae > Dietzia > Dietzia sp. SYD-A1. The sequence continues at coordinate 5,637 of NZ_JADDKI010000135.1, read as the reverse complement.
ATGAACGCGTCCTTGGCCAGGCTCATGCCCTCCTGGGACGGGCGGATGCCGTCGGACTCGGTCATCGAGGGGTTGCGGAAGTACATCGACAGCAAGCCCGCGGAGAAGGTGCCGAGCGCGGCGCCCGCGAGGCGCGGTGACACGACGGGCGTCAACAGGGCCGCGCCGATGCCGATCTCGGAGTAGGCGACGAACTTCCCGAACGTGTCCGGTTCCATCTTGGTCACCTGGGGCACGCCGGTGGCGGCGAAGCCCTGGAGGCCCTCGGCGGACTCGGTGGGCAGGTTCCGCTTGGACAGTCCCGAGTTGAGGACGAAGGCGCCGGTGACTCCGCGGAGGATGGCGTTGGACAGGCTCATGAGTGCTCCTGGAGGGTCGGGGTCGCGGGTGCTGCGACACAGGTGATGTCACGCTTTGGTGATGTGGCACCGACGAGGGTAACGCACGGGACCGGCACGTCACCCCCGCAGGAGATCGACCCCAGAGGATGCGCGTGGGGGTCGCCGGTGGAACAGTCACCTGCATGAGCGCGAACAGCACCCGAGACATCACCGACAAGCCCGACCCGGAGGCCGACCCCGACGCCGGCAAGCCCGAGTCGCCCACCTCGCTCAAGGCGGGGACCTGGAAGATCGGCCTCACGCGCGCCGCCGCGGAGTTCTCCAAGGACAAGTGCACGGACCTGGCCGCCGCGCTGACCTACTTCGCGGTGCTCTCGATCTTTCCCGCCCTGTTGGCGGTGGTGTCGCTGCTCGGGGTGTTCGGGCAGGGGCAGGAGACCGTCAACGCCGTGATGGAATTGTTCGAGGGCGCCGCGCCGGAGGAGACGCTCGCCGCGCTCCGCGGGCCGATCGAGTCCCTGGTCAACACCCCCGCCGCCGGCGTCGCCCTGGTCACCGGTCTGCTGGGTGCACTGTGGACGGCGTCCGGGTACGTGGGGGCCTTCGGGCGGGCGATGAACCGCATCTACGAGGTCGAGGAGGGGCGCCCCTTCTGGAAGCTCAAGCCCGCCATGGTGCTCCTCACCGCCGTGCTGCTCCTCCTCGTGTGCCTGGCCGGGCTCATGCTCGTCGTCAGCGGCCCCATCGCGGAATGGGTGGGTGACCTGGTGGGTCTCGGTGAGACCGCGGTGACCGTGTGGGGCATCGCCAAGTGGCCGGCGCTGGTCCTCGTCGTCGTCGTGATCCTGGCCGCGCTCTACGGGTTCTCGCCCAACGTCAAGCAGCCGAAGTTCCGATGGGTCTCCCTCGGCGCGGTCGTGGCGCTGCTGGTCTGGGCCGTCGCCACCGCGGGGTTCGTGTTCTACGTGTCCAACTTCTCCAGCTACAACGCCACCTACGGCTCGCTGGCCGGCGTCATCATCTTCCTGCTCTGGCTCTGGATCACCAACAACGCGCTGCTCTTCGGGGCCGAGGTGGACGCCGAGGTGGAGCGGGCCCGCGAGCTACAGGCCGGACTGCACGCCGAGGAGACCATCCAACTCCCGCCGCGGGACACCACCGCCAGCGACAAGGCCGAGGAGAAGCGACAGAAGACCATCGACGACTCCGCCGACATCCGCCGCGAGGCCCAGGCGGAACAGGCGCGCGACTCCCACTGACGCCTCCCGCCGCGCGGCGGGAGGCGCGAGGCGCTGTCGAGCAGCCACAATCGGGGTATGAACTCCTCCGGCGGGACCGCGTCGACCGCCCGACGCCGACTCCGCACCGTCCGCCTGGTCCTCGAACGCTCGGTGGGTGAGTTCTTCCGCGACCGTGGCCCCGATCAGGCGGGGGCGCTCACCTTCTACGGTGTGCTCTCGCTCTTCCCCGCACTCCTTGTGGTGGTCTCACTGCTCGGGGTGCTCGGTCAGGGCGCCAGGACGGTCGATGCCCTCATGGGCATGCTGTCCGACGTCGCCCCGGAGGAGATCCTGGATCCGATCCGGGACCCGGTCGAGGCGGTCGTCACGACGCAGGCCGCCGGCACGGCGCTCGTGGTCGGTGTGGTGATCGCGCTGTGGACCGCATCCCGCTACGTGCGGGCGCTGGGCCGGGCGATGAACCTGGTGTTCGGGGTCGAGGAGGGGCGCCCGCCCTGGCGGCTGGTGCCCGTCGGTCTGCTGCTCACGGCGTTGCTCGTCGTCCTCGTGGCAGTGGGCGGACTGGCGCTGGTGTTCACCGGACCGATCGCCGAGACCGTGGGCGGGTGGATCGGTCTGGGAGAGACGGCACTGGCCGTGTGGGGCCTGGCCAAGTGGCCCGCGGCCCTCGTCTCCGCGGTTCTCGCACTGGCGATCCTCTACCGATTCGCGCCCAACGTCGCCGGACGGAAGTTCCACTGGGTGTCGCTCGGGGCGGCCGCGGCGCTGCTCATCATGGGAGTCGCCACCGCCGGGTTCGGCTTCTTCGTCTCCCATTTCGGCAACTTCAACCGCTCCTACGGTTCGCTCGCCGGGATCATCGTGTTCCTGGTGTGGCTGTGGCTGGTCAACATGGCGGTGCTCTACGGCGCGCGTCTGGACACCGAGGTGTTGCGCATCCGCCAGCTCCGGTCCGGCATCCCGGCAGAGGAGAACGTGCAGGTTACCCCGAGGGACACCACCGCGAGCGATTTCTTCGCACGCAGGCGGGCCAGGATGCTCGAGGAGTACCGCGGGCTCCGACGCGAGCCGGAGGAGCCCACGGAGGCGGGGCGTGCACGACGGTAGGGTTGCCCGTATGCGCCTCGTCGTCACCGGGGGAGCCGGGTTCATCGGCGCCAACTTCGTCCACACGGTCATCCGCGAGCACCCGGGTGCCCACGTCACGGTGCTGGACGCGATGACCTATGCCGCCAATCGCGCGAGTCTGGCCGGACTCCCGTCGGATCGGGTCGAGCTGGTGGAGGCCGACTGCGCGGACCCCGCCGTCACCGACCGGCTCGTCGCGCAGCTCACGGGGCCTGACGACGCGGTGGTGCATTTCGCCGCCGAGAGCCACAACGACAACTCGCTCGTCACCCCGTGGCCGTTCGTGCACTCCAACATCGTGGGCACCTACGCCGTGCTCGAGGCCTGCCGCGGCCACGACGTGCGCCTGCACCACGTGTCGACCGACGAGGTCTACGGCGACCTGCAGCTGGACGATCCGGACAGGTTCACCCCGGCCACCGCCTACAACCCGTCGAGCCCGTACTCGGCCACCAAGGCCGGCGCGGACATGCTGGTCCGCGCGTGGGTCCGGAGTTTCGGTGTGCGCGCCACGATCAGTAACTGCTCCAACAACTACGGCCCGTACCAGCATGTCGAGAAGTTCATCCCGCGGCAGATCACCAACCTTCTCACCGGGCAACGCCCCCGCCTCTACGGCAGTGGAGCCAACGTGCGGGACTGGATCCATGTCGATGACCACAACTCGGCCGTCCTGCGGATCCTGGCCGGCGGCGAGCCGGGCCGCACCTACCTCGTCGGCGCCGACGGCGAGCACTCCAACCTGCAGGTCATGCACATGATCTGCGAGCTCATGGGTGCCGCCGGTACGGACGGCGATCCCGGTTTCGACCACGTCACCGATCGTCCCGGCCACGATCTGCGGTACGCGATCGACGCCACCGCCACCCGCGAGGAGCTCGGGTGGGAGCCGCAGCACACGAACCTGCGGGACGGGCTGGCCCACACCATCGAGTGGTACCGCGAGAACCGGGACTGGTGGGAGCCGGTCAAACAGAGCGTCGAGGCGAAGTACGCCCGGACGGAGAGGGTGCTGTGAAAGGCATCGTCCTGGCCGGCGGCAGCGGCACCCGGTTGCGCCCGCTCACGTTGGCGACGAGCAAGCAGCTCATGCCGGTCTACGACAAGCCGATGATCTACTACCCGCTGTCCACCCTCATGCTGGCGGGAATCCAGGACATCCTTCTCATCACCACGCCCGAGGACGCGCCGCAGTTCCGGCGGCTGCTGGGCGACGGCAGTCAGTTCGGCATCACCCTGAGCTACGTGGAGCAGGCCGCCCCCGAGGGGCTGGCGCAGGCGTTCGTGCTGGGAGCGGAGCACATCGGCGACGATGCGGTGGCGCTGATCCTGGGCGACAACATCTTCTACGGCCCTGGGATGGGGACGCAGCTGCGCAGGTTCGCCGACCTCGACGGCGGCGCCGTGTTCGCCTACCGCGTCTCCAACCCGGGCGACTACGGGGTGATCGACTTCGACCCGGACGGTCGCGCGATCAGCCTCGAGGAGAAGCCTCAGAACCCGTCCTCCGACTTCGCCGTACCGGGCCTCTACTTCTACAGCGCCGATGTGGTGGAGGTCGCGCGGAACCTCGAGAAGTCGCCGCGCGGGGAGTACGAGATCACGGATGTCAACCGCCACTACCTCGAGGCGGGCCGACTCCGGGTCGAGGTCCTCCCGCGCGGCACGGCGTGGTTGGACACCGGCACCCACGACTCTCTGCTCGACGCGGGCAACTACGTGCGGACCATCGAGGACCGGCAGGGCCTGAAGATCGGCTGCCCGGAGGAGGTGGCGTGGCGGATGGGGTATCTCGGCGACGACGAGCTCACCTCCCGCGCCCACGACCTCGAGAAGTCCGGGTACGGGGCCTACCTGCTCGACGTGCTCCGCCGCGAGAAGGGTCGGCACCTATGAACGGCGGCCATCCGGACGATCAGCATGCACAGCCGCTCCCCCCGATGCACGCCCGCCTGAGCAGCGGTGCACGCCGGAGTGCATCGGGAGGAGCGGATGCGGAGGGGGCGGGCGAACCCGTCCGCCCCGCCGGGCTGCCGAGAATCCTCGTCACCGGCGGTCGCGGGCAGCTCGGTCACGCGCTCTCCGGGGTGGCACACGCCCCGGGCCGTGACGAACTGGACATCACCGATCCCGCGTCGATCGCCGCGGCCCTCGATCGCCATGACCCGGAGGTCGTCGTCAACGCGGCGGCGTACACGAACGTCGACGAGGCCGAGACCGACGAGGCGGGTGCCCGGGCGATCAACACCGACGGCGCGGAGTCGCTCGCCGCGGCCTGCCGCGATCGCGGGATCCGGATGGTTCATATCAGCACCGACTACGTCTTCTCCGGTGAGATCCCCGGAGGAGGCGACCCGGCCACCGCTCCTGCGCTCGAACCCACGGACCCGACCGCCCCCTCCACCGCGTACGGTCGCACCAAGGTGGCGGGGGAGCGGGGTGTGCTGGGGGCTCATCCCGAGGCGACGATAGTCCGCACCGCGTGGCTCTACACCGGCCCGGATCGGGTGAGGGCGGGCCTGTCCGGAAGCGACTTCGTCGCCACCATGGTCCGACTGGAAGGCGAGCGAGACGAGCTCACCGTGGTCGACGACCAGTGGGGCTCGCCCACGTCCACGCAGGCGCTCGCGGGCGGTCTGCTGGAAATGCTGGCCGCCGAGAAGGCCGGCCGGGTCGACACCCGCGGGCTCACCCTGCACGCTGCCGGAGGCGGGCGCGCGACCTGGTGCGAGCTCGCCCGCGCGGTGTTCAGTTGGTACGGAGCCGACCCGGACCGGATCCGCCCCTGCAGCTCCTCGGAGTTCCCCCGGCCGGCACCCAGGCCGGCCTTCTCCGTGCTGTCCGACGCCTCGTGGCGGGCGGCGGGACTATCGCCACTACCGGACTGGCGGGCCGACCTCACCGCCGCGATGGCCGAGCACGCACAC
>NZ_JADDKI010000134.1:0-885 GCF_015356725.1 Dietzia sp. SYD-A1 | reverse complement strand
CGGCCATCTACACCGCGATCGCCGCAGCCGGCGACGCCGCCTGCACTGCCGTGGTCAACCCGTCCCCCCGCAGCACGGCGGCCACGGCCACGCCGGCAGTCGACACCGTCACCATAGCCGTCCCCCCGGCGCTGAACCTGGCGCCTTCCTCCACGGTGACCCTGGGCTCGGACGTCCTGCCGTTCACCCCCAACGAGGCGAGCTACCTCGATCCCGACTCGGCCGAGGCGGTGCTCCTGCCCATCGCACAGCAGCTGGTGGCCACTCCTACGGCCCATCTGACGATCACCGGGACCTGTTCGTCCGGCCAGCCCGGCACCGGGGGACCCGACCCGATCGACTTGTCCACCGCTCGAGCCCGCACCGTCGCCGACACCCTTCGCTCGCACGGCGTCCGTCCCGACCAGCTCACCCTGTCCGGGGTCGGGACCAACTTCCCCGAGTTCGTGCCCGACCTCGACGCCGCCGGAAACCTCATCCCCGCCGCCGCCGCCCGCAACCGCACCGTCCGACTCTCGCTGAGCTGACAGGCCTCGGCGTAGATCGGGGGGAGCCGGCCACGGCCTGACGGCCAAGCACCGAGGCCGGCTCTCCCTATTCCAGCTCCAGGGGATCGTGTGGGTACTGCGGCGGGGAGATGTCGCAAATCCAGCGCAGCGGGTACCTGTCGCGGTGTCTCGCGGGGGGCATCTCGGCCGTCTGGTTGGCGAGGGGCTGGTTCTTCCACCGGAGCATGGTGAGCCAATCGCTGACGTGCACCGGCCAGGCCCGACCGGTTTCACGGATCTTCCAGTCCTCGGGCAGATCGTCCTTGCTGAAGTCGGGGTCGAAGGCGCGGACGAGTGTGTCGAGGTGCTTGCGAACCAGACTCGTCGGGTCGGGGAC
>NZ_JADDKI010000133.1:0-5974 GCF_015356725.1 Dietzia sp. SYD-A1 | reverse complement strand
AATAACGGTGGCTCCCAACCTCAATATCCAGTGGCTCCCAAACCCTCAAATACTCATTGGGACGACGTCGCCGAGCTCACAGATGTGCACGTGTACGCCCGCCTGTTCGCGGGCCGCGGGCCGCGGGGAGCGCGAGAGCGTGTTTGCCCAGTCGGACTGAGCAGGTCGGGGAAGGGCCCATTATGGAGGTGCGAAACGCGGATAGCGAGCGGCCAGCACCGAGAGTTGCCTCGAGAATTCAAACGCGCGGCCGAGTGGCTTTGTTGCCGGACGAAATTCGACGGCCCTCTAACAATCCAGCCACGTCGTGATGCTGTCCAATTGAGTCTTCAGTTGATTCCACGGCTGACTCAGATCGAGTGTGCGGGCACCGATTCGAGTTCCCTGGACGGTCATGTCGAGGTTGGGCTGCGCTGGCGCATTAGTGCGTGCATACAGCAGAAGCCCGCTGACGGACCCGTCCTGAGTGACATCGGCATTCTTTACGTACGCCAGAATTTGGTATAGATTCTCCGAGCTGACGGACTCCTTGCCCCACTGTCCGGTCTGCAGTGACTTGCTGTAGTACTTGGCATCAACTAGCAGGGACCTCCTACCGAAGTTAAGTCGGAGGTCGGTCTTCATGGTTGGAAGATGTTCGGTCCCAGACGACAGCAACTGGTCGTAATCCCAGGCGATGTACGGAGCTCTGGGAGACAGTTCTGGGCGGTGGAATGCAAAGTACTCGAGCAGGAACCGCTCGTAGAGTCGACTCATGGCCTCGTCGGGGAGCCAGGTGGTGAGCTTCTTGTCGCCGGAGCTGTCGGTCAGTAGTAGCCCGCGGACAACCAACTCACACACTCCTAGCAGCAAACGGTACGAGGCGTTACTGCGGTGGACGGTGAGGCCGGACCACCGGATCGAGGTCGGGGCGACTGTGGTGACGGCATCCATATAGGGCAGTAGGCGCCGGAGGGCCTCCTTGCGGCTCTTACTGATCTCGCCATGACGAACCAGCAGGATGATCACGGACTTCAGCGCGCGATTGTGGGGTGTGTCCGGGTCGTACTCGTCGTAACCGCAGATCAGCCGACCGCGACTTCCGGAGTGCTCGGCGATGCTGCGCGCGACATCGATCCGGCCACGAACCGTCGCCAGTTCCTCCCGACGGTGCACATAGTCGTGGTGCATGCCCCGCTTGACCTGCGTCCCTACTCCGCGGACCAAGATCTCCGCGAAGAGGTCGTGAAGATTGTCGAACTGCTCCGTCCCCACGGTGTCGGTGCCGGAACTCCGGATAGACTTGAAGGCGTAGGCCATCATCACGTAGATGTTACGGATGGTGATGGAGTTGGAAGTCATGAAATTGCAGCTCGCAACCTTCCGGACCACTCCTCGGCCTTGGCTGGCTCGTCGAACCAATACTCGTCGAGAAGCGGAACCAGTTCGTCCTCCACCACCGACTGAAGCCAGGCGTCCTCGGTGTCATCCTCGGGAGCCGCGATGACGAAGCTGTGGCCGACGGCGAAGCCCGGTCCGAGAGCAGGATCATCCGAGATGGCGAGATTGAGCTCTCTGATCGCTGCAACGAGACTATCCAGGATCGGACTGTCGATCTTTGCCTGGTAATAAGAGAAACCCTCTGTGCTGAAGCCCGGCTTCATGTCGAAGAACCCGAAGCGACGACGCAGCGCGTAGTCGATTACAGCGAGACTGCGATCGGCCGTGTTCATCATGCCGATGATGTAGAGGTTCGGAGGTACAGAGAACTCTTCATTCTTGTAGAGGAGACGAAGGGCTGAACCACGCTTGTCGCCCTCGATCAGCATGAGCAGTTCTCCGAAGACCTTCGAGATGTTCCCACGGTTGATCTCATCGATGATGAAGAAGTGCGGTTGGTCAGGTCCAGCGTCACGGGCGGTCTCGCAGAAGCGGTAAAATGGCCCTTCGGCAAGGCGAAATCCTCCAGACTCAGTGGGGCGGTAGCCCATCATGAAGTCCTCGTACGAGTAGCTCTGATGGAACTGCACCACCTGCACCCTGCTGGGATCTTTTTCGCCCATTATGGAGTACGCCAGCCGCTTGGCCGCGTATGTTTTTCCCACTCCGGGTGGGCCGGCGAGGATGACATTCTTCTTGCGATGGAGCAGAGAACGAAGGCGATCGTAGCTCTCCTCCGACAGGTAGACTTCGCTGAGGAAGTTGGTTCTGTCGTAGGCAGGGATCTCGCCGACCGGCGCGGCGAGGTCCAGCTCTTCTTCGCCGATGATGAGGTTTTCGATCTCTTCGACGTACTCGCGATACGGCGTGACGTCGGTCAGTGTCTTGGTCACTGCATGGCCAGGGTGCGGCCATGAGCCTGCATGGCTCCAGTTGACAGTGCGAACGTAGCGGTATGTGTCACGATCAGGTCTGTACCGGGCCTCGGACGTGACCTCGCCACGTCCGATGATCTCGCGCCGACCCCTCTTGGCGTAGACGATGTCGCCCACGGCCATTTCGTTCTGGAACTGCCAGCAACAGAGCACCGCATTGTTCTTGGAGACACCGCTCCCATCAGTCTCTAACGCTTCCCGAAGGGCTTCGCGATCGGAATAGTTGGCGAGATCGCCCAGGCCGTCCCAATGGATGGCCATGATCCCGCTAGAGAGAAAGTCATCCCACTCCGAAGCCAGAGGGCCGGGAGAGAAGATCCAGTAGTGGCGCTGACGTGGTTCTTCGGGTGCCGCGGCCTCAGCCGGTTCCGGAACGGTACTTTTCGGATCGGTATCCCAAAGTTCATGCACTCCGGCTGTCCAGAAGTGGAACTCGCCCCCGACCTCAGCAGCTAAGTCGGCCCGGATGGCGAACAAGTCGCGGTCGATCGACATCGGATCATTGCCCGTGGATCCGCCGATTCGGGATGCCAGCGCGTCACGAATCCTAATCTTTGTGGCGGCAGACGAGATCGGCTCAAAAGTTTCGGGACGCATGAGGAATTGCAGGATGTTCCTAATGTCAGAGCGGTCTTCGCCCGAGTCGAGCATGACCTGTTGCAGCGCCCACGGATCTGTCCGAGCGGCCTGCTTTGTCGGCTCAGACAAGCCTGTCCAATGGATCACGAACTTGGCCGCCCAGATGAGGTGTCGCCAGAGGGAGCCGTTATAGCCCCTGCCTTGCTCGAGTCCGGCGGTTCCCGGTTGGCGAGACATCCACGTAGTCATCTGCTCGTTTACAGACAGCGGCTCATCAAGGTGGCCCAGCACTCCGGCGACGTGTGACAAACGAGTTTCAGGCCGCGCAGAAAGTAGCGGCTGCTCACGTAGGAAGACCAGTTCAGCTGCAAGGAGGATGACTTCGCGGGAAGCGCCCTGGAGCTGACGGTCGAGTTTCTCCCACTGTCCCTGCACCGTGCCAACGAGCGGATTGTCGCCGATTCGTGCACGTAGATCCTCGGCGGCAGCCGCGGTCCAGATGATTGTCTCGGGATCGAGCAGGGAGCGACCCTCACCAAGCATCTGGTCAGTAATATCCCGGACCTCGTACGCCAGGGCCATGTCGAGGCTCCACCGAGAAGCCAGAGAGCGCTGATCAACCGTTTCGTTATTCACCATGCTTCGATTCTCCCGATGCCAAGGTGCGGCGTAACTTCCGCGCACCCGTTCGACGCTAAAGGTGTGGAGTAGGGGCAGTCAGACCGCGGCCCCAGTCTCATGGCCTCCCTCGCTATCGCTCCGAAATTCTCCGTTGCCGCGTGCACCGACGGCGCCGCCGAGGTGCAGGTTCCGACCGCGCTTGTCGACCACATTGCCCCCCCCGGCGCCCTCGATACCACTCTTGCGGAACTAAAGGCTGCTTTGCCGATGTCTGCGGGGTTTGACATCAAGGTGGCCTCTTCGCCCGGCTTGGTTGGTTAAAGCCCTGGCGCAGCACAATGGCCTATGTAATGGCCTTAAACCCGAGACCCTTGTCGGCGGCGAAGCCCATAAGGCGGCCGATAGCCTCCCTGGTCTGACGAAGCTGTACGAGTTGCGGTGACTTGGGGTCGCTGAACTGCGAGAGCTTGTTGATGTGCCCAGACACGATCCCGTCGGCAGTCGTGAGCATCGACCACAGATGAGGGTCAGGCGCCTCTCCGACCAGCTTGAGGGCGTGCGACGCGGCGACCTGGATCGCGAGGGTCGCGGGATCGCTCACCGGAGGTCCCTCCGCGCCCTTGAGCGTCGCCGCCGCAGTCGTAACCATCGCGCCAGTCGATGCGAGTCCGCTGAGCATGGCAAGTCCACCGGCCATTCCTCCCGGTCCAAACGCGGCGAGACCGCTGGTAATGGCAGCAGCTCCGGCAGTAGTTCCCATGGCGGCGATTCCGATCGGTCCGGCGGCGATCAGAGCGAGACCCGCCGCCGCGATCGCCATCCTTCCGGCCGGGAAACCACCGCCCTCCGTGAGCACCTTCTGCACGTCACATATCGCGTCACGGACTTTGCGCCCATGCCCGGACGTGTAGCCGAGATCGACGAAGAAGTCCTCGATAGCGTCGACCTGGGCGGTCCCGACCTCGATCTCATACGGCTGAATGACGTTAGAAAACGACATGGGGACCACTCGGCGGATCGCCTCGTCGAGCTCGAGGCTCCGCTGAGGCCTCGGAACCTGGCCACGAGCGAGCACCTCGACTTCGGTGGGCAGACTCGAGCCCTGGGGGAGGCGCTGCCGCACAGCGTCGACGAATTCGTCGCCGAGGACTTTGAGAGTGTCCTCATACCTGACCGCTACCTCCTTCTTCGTTATCTTTGACGCGACTCGCGAGCCGAAGGAAAGCGCAAAAAGTGCGTCGCTTTCCAGGTCTTCGATCCGAAGCGCGATCTCGACGCCCGTCACCGGAACGTCAGCTGGCGGGTGGAGTGCGTCCGCGACAAGCATTCCCACCGCAGGGTGGGCGAGATACTGCTCGGCATGGTGGGCGAACTTGTTATTCGATGCCGGCTTGATCTCGATCCGGAAGTCTTGGGCGCCGGGGAACAGTGAAGCGAGACCGCGCCCGGCGGTGACGGGATCGATCGGGGCGAAGAAGTTGGTCCAGTCGTCGACCCTGGCGTAAGGGAAACGCTTGAGAATTCGCTCGTGCTTCTCATGGAGGATCTGGACTGAACCCGGACTGCCGATCGTGATGAAGCGAGAAACGTGCACGTTTTCGGGAAGGTGGTCGAGTAGATCGATGGCGATGATGCTCCCGAGGCTATGACCAATCAGGATGATCTCTCCGGAGCTCGGAAGGCTCTTGAGAATCTGCGTGAGCACCGCTGCACGAAGCCCCTCGGACTTCATGTAGTTGTAGACCTGCTTGAGGAGGTCAGTGTGTACCCCGGCCTTCTGGAGCGGAGTGACGACGGCATCCGGTAGGCGGCGCAGCCCGAAGCCTGTTGCGAATCCCGAGTTCTCAAGCAGTCGCTCGATCCGCCCCTGACGACGGAAAAACGCGCGCCGCTCTCGATCGTCGTTCTTGCCCTTGTACGTGACGGCCGGATGCTTCATCTTCGACACTTGCGCGTTCAGGAGAACCGAATAGTCGGGTGCGATCACGGCGGAGGCGTCGACCTCGTCTGCACCAGCGGATTTCAGCCCCCGGTTGAGGCCTGCCAACCAATTGAGCGCCTCGTCGCCCTTGCCGACTCCGTGCAGAAAGACAATCTTTTTGGCCATGTCGGAGTCCGTTCTTGAAGTAGCTGCGGCTGGGGGAGTGGGCGCCGACGCCGACGTGGGCGCCTGGCGAGTATCCGTAATTAAAGACTCTAAACAATGGCTACGACACGCCGGTCCATGATTATCCGGCTACTCGGGCAGGAGCCGCCCGGGCTGTTTCTCGCGGCTCGGGTGCTGTGGATGGTTGTCGTCTTTGTCTTTATCGGAGGCGCGGTGCAGCTCGAACCGTTTGAGCCCGCGGGTCACGTGCAAGCGCCTGCCGGTCCAACGATGTAGTCGTCGTACTCGCCGCGGTGACCACCCTGCCCATCGC
>NZ_JADDKI010000132.1:0-12448 GCF_015356725.1 Dietzia sp. SYD-A1 | reverse complement strand
CGCCCGCCGCGCCCTCACGCCGCCCCTCGCCGCGATCCGCCCCTCTGGGTGTGATTCGCCCCCGTAGTTCCGGGGGCAGAATGCAACGCTCGGGGTGCATCGTGTAACCACGGGGTCGTGCGGCACGTGATCGTCCATTGCTCCGAGGCGGCGCCCCGTCCCGCAGGCGAAACCTGGTGGTGAGCGCACAGAAAGGGGCGAACGGCGGCGATTCCAGCCCGCTGTGTCCGTCCACACCGTCATCGGGCGCCTACCGGATTCGACGGGTCGACGCAGAACCGTGGCACAGCATCAATGCATGACCGGAATCGAAGAACTGCGTTCACGCCTCTTGACCACCCACGACCTGATAGCTCGGGGTGCCAGCGCCCAGGCTCTCAGCAGAGCGGTGTCCACCGGCGCGATGATCCGTCTGAGACCGGGGTTCTACGTCGACGCGGCCGCCCGAGAACTCAGCCGGGACGATCGACACCTCCTCATGGTCCTCGCGGCGGACAGATGTCTTGTGGCACCGGTGTTCACCCACTGGTCTGCTGCACTTGTGCTGGGGCTCCCCTCATGGGGACTGCCGCTTCGGCAGGTGTCGGTGTCCCGCAACGGCCACGCCCAGCGATCGCGTAACACGAGGCTGACGAGACACGACGTGTCTCCGGTCGAGGCAGACGAGATCGTGACCGTCGGCGGACTTCAGGTCACTTCGCCAGATCGGACGGTGGTCGACATCGGAAGAGCCTGTGGGCGGGATACAAGTGTCGCGGTGGCCGATGCAGCTGTCTACGGCGAGTTGGCCACTGCTGAGTCACTGCACGTCGCCCTGGACCGGGCGGCGGGCAGAAGCGGGCTCAAGAAGGCTCGGGTGGCGATGACGCTGATGGACGGTCGGAGCGAGAGCGTTGCCGAGACACTGAGCAGGTTGACCTTCTCCGATCACTGCCTGCCGACGCCGGTGATCCAGGAGGACATCATCGACACACACGGAAATCGTGTCGCCCGCGTCGACTTCTTCTGGCGCGAACACGGGGTGATCGGCGAGTGCGATGGGTTCGGGAAGTACTTCGACGGACACGATCTCAGGGAGGTGAGACGTCGACTCGCGCGGGAGAAGGATCGCGACGCCGAGCTCGTCGCCCTCGGATATCGGGTCATCCACTGGCGGTGGGCAGATCTGGAGAGGCCGTGGTTGCTGGCCGAACGGATCCGGCGCGTGCTGCTCGCGGCGGCAGCATGAGGATGAACCCGGTAGCCGACCTCCCCTGACGCCACACCTCACCGCTGTGGATGATCCGCCCATCCACTCACGAGTCGCCCCCCGAGCTACGAGGGTGGATCGCGGTCCGAGGGGCGGACCGGGTGCGAACCGCTGGCCGCCGCTGTATCGCTATCCTCCCCGTATGGCAGTGCGGGTGGACGCGTGGACGTGGTCGGTGCGGCTCTTCCCGTCGCGGACGAAGGCGGCGGCCGCCTGCCGGGGCGGGCACGTCAAGGTCAACGGCGAGGCGGTGCAGCCGTCGAAGGCGGTCGTGCCCGGGGATCGTGTCCAGGTGACGGGGACGCTCGGCCGGATCCGCGTCCTCGAGGTCGTGCGGACGGTCAACAAGAGGGTGGGCGCGCCGGTCGCCGCGACCTGCTATATCGACCACTCGCCCCCGCCGCCGCCGAGAGAGGTGCTGGCGTCACAGCCGCGGCGCGACAGGGGAACGGGGCGACCGACCAAGCGAGAGCGTCGCGAGACCGACCGCCTCCAGGGCCGTGGGTAGACCGACCGCCTCCAGGGCCGTGGGTAGACCGACCGCCTCCAGGACCGTGGGTAGACCCCTGCGCGGTCAGCCGTCTTCGCGGACGATCAGCACGACCGGTGACTCGACCAGTAGGTCGCCGACGTCCACCCGGCTCGAGATCACCGGGCCGCCCGGGCGCACCACCCAGGTGCCCTCAGGGAGCACGACCTCGGTGCCGCGGAAGTCGTCGGCCCCGAGCACCGCGGTCCGCCGTCTGGCGATCATGCCGATCGCCGCGTGCCCGTCAACGATCCTGGCGAACGCCACCACGTCCCCGGAGGAGGGGCCCTGTACCGGCAACGCGAGGTGCGGGCCGGTCGCCATGCTCGCCGGGTGCGAGCGCCGGAACCGCAGCACCTCACGCACCAGCGCGAACTTGGGGTGCCCGCCGCGGGCCACCGCGCCGGACCGTAGGGGCTCATAGTCCACGAACCGGCGGTTATCCGGGTCGACGAGCGAGTCCTCCCACACCTCCGTGCCCTGGTAGACGTCGGGAACACCGGGCGACAGCAGCTGTGTCGTCTTGGCGATCAGCGAGTTGTCCCGTCCCGCGGGGGCGATCCGCTCGACGAACGGGGTGAGCAGCGCGCCACCCGAGTCGAGCAGTGTGTCGATCCACCCGTGGGCGGCGGACTCGAAATCGCCGTCCTGACTGGTCCAGGTGGTGTGCACGGCCGCCTCACGTAAGGCCTTCTCGGCGTAGTCGTGTAGGCGGGGCCGCAGGTCGTCGGGGAGCTCGTGACCATCCAGGTCGTCGCCGGCCGGCCACACCCCCACGATCACCTGGAGGAGGAAGTACCCCGCGTCCTCGGCGGGAGGGGGGAAGCTCCGGAAGACCTCGGAGACCAGGTGCGCCCATTCATCCGGCAGCTGCGAGAGCACCGAGATCCGGGCGCGGACGTCCTCTCCGCGCTTGGTGTCATGGGTGCTCAGCGCCGTCATGGCCAGCGGGGTCGCGCGGGCACGCTCGGCCATCGCCAGATGGAACGCGTCGACCGGCAGACCCATCCGGCCCGGCGAGCCGCCGACCTCGTTGAGGGAGACCAGCCGTCCGAGTCGGTAGAACAGCCGGTCCTCCTCGGCCTTGGCGGTGGCCGCTCCGGTCACCTGCGCCAACCGGACCGAGGCCTCCGCGGCCCGGGCCAGGGCCCCGGCGACGAGGCCCAGGGCCGGGCCCAGCTCGGGGCGATCGCGGTGAAGGCCCTCCAGGATCCCGGGGAGGGTCCCTCGCAGGACCGGGTAGTCGGCGCGGTAGACGGGCGTGTGCGCGATCACCGAGACCAGCGCCTCGCGGAGCTGCGCCTCCTCGTCGTCGTCGCCACTCGTCACCTCGCCCGCGTCCCGGCCGACAGCGGCGTCACGCCGCACCGCCCGGGTCAGCCGTCCCAGCTCGGGGGCGAGGTCCTCGAGGACGATCTGCCGCTTGAGACGGGCGGACTGCTCGTGGACCTGCTCCTCGTCGCCGGGGCCACCGCAGTACCGGGCGGCCAGCTCCGTCAACCTCGCCTGACCGCCGGGATCCACCAGCATCTGGTCGATCAGGCGGAGGGCGTCGTAACCGGTCGTCCCGTCGACGGGCATCGCGGGGTCGAGCACTTCGGCGGGGGCGAGAATCTTCTCCACCAGCAGCCAGCGGTCGTCGCCGGCCAGCTCGCGGAGCCGCCGCGCGTACCCCACCGGGTCGGCGAGCCCGTCAGGATGGTCGACCCGGATGCCGTCGACCAGGTCCTCCTCGCACCAGCGGCGCACCTCGGCGTGGGTGGCGTCGAAGACCGCGGGGTCCTCCTGGCGCAGCCCGGCCAGCCCGGTCACGGTGAAGAACCGTCGGTAGCCCAGAAGCGGCTCCCGCCAGTGGACGAGGCGGTAGTGCTGCCGGTCGTGCACCTCCTGGGCGGTCCCGCCACCGGTGCCGGGGGCCACCGGGAAGCGATGGTCGTAGAAGCGCAGCTCGGTCTGGGGGTCTGCATCCGTGTCGGAGGCGTCGGAGGCGTCGGTGTCGGTGGGGGTGACGACGACGAGCTCGTCGACGTCCTCCGGTGACCCCAACACCGGGATCGCTATCCGGCCATCCGCTCCGTTGGCGGGCTCGGTGTCGAAGTCGAAGTACGAGAAGTACGGCGATTCGGGGCCGCGGCGCAGCGCATCCCACCACCATCTGTTGGCCGTCGGCCGGTCGACGCCCAGGTGATTGGGGACGATGTCCACCACCACGCCCAGGCCGTGCTCCCGGCAGGTGGCCCGGAGCGACCGCAGGGCGTCGATGCCGCCGAGTTCCGCCGCCACCCTGGTCGGGTCCACCACGTCGTACCCGTGGGTCGATCCCGGGGTGGCCTCGAGTATCGGCGACAGGTACACAGAGCCCACGCCGAGATCGGCGAGGTAGGGGACCAGGTCTTCGACGTCGGCCAGGACGAATCCCCGGCCATTCGGATCGGAGGCGGGCGTCCGCAGTTGGAGACGGTAGGTGCTGGCCAGGGCGGCCCCCCTGCTCAGCGCTCCGGCCCCGGCCCGGTCCTCGTGGGCCACGATCAGGAGACCTTGCGCAGGACGATCGTGCCGCGATCGGCCACCGTGATCGTCTCGTCCGAGCCCAACTCGCCGCTGCGCTCCTCGAGGTGGTCCGCCGTGTCCAGGACGACCTCCCAGGACTGCGCGTACTCGGGCCCCAGCAACGAGAACTCGATGGGCTCGTGGTGGGCGTTGAACAGCAACAGGAACGAGTCGTCCACGATGCGCTGGCCGCGCTCGTCGGGTTCGTGGATGCCCTCGCCGTTGAGATAGACGGCCAGGGATTTGCCGAAGCCGGAATCCCAGTCCTTGTGGGTCATCTCCGAGCCGTCGGGACTGAACCAGCCGATGTCCTGGGGGTCCTCATCGTCCCGCAGCACTGTGCCGAAGAACCTCCGCCGACGGAAGACGGGATGGTCCTTCCGCAGTCGGACGAGGGTGCGGGTGAACTCGAGGAGGGTCTCCTTCTCCTCGTCGAGCTCCCAGTTCATCCAGGCGATCTCGTTGTCCTGGCAGTAGACGTTGTTGTTGCCGCCCTGCGTGCGGGCGATCTCGTCCCCGTGCGCGATCATCGGCGTTCCCTGCGACAGGATGAGGGTGGTCAGCATGTTGCGTCGCTGCCTGTGCCGCAGACTCAGGACGTCCGGGTCGTCGGTGGGGCCCTCGACGCCGCAGTTCCAGGAGCGGTTGTGGCTCTCTCCGTCGTTGCCGTCCTCGCCGTTGGCGTCGTTGTGCTTCTCGTTGTAGGAGACGAGGTCGTTGAGGGTGAACCCGTCGTGCGCGGTGACGAAGTTGATCGACGCGGTGGGGCGGCGGCCGGTGTTCTCGTACAGGTCCGAGGAGCCGGTCAGTCGGGAGGCGAACTCCCCGAGCGTGGCGGGCTCTCCCCGCCAGAAGTCGCGGACGGTGTCGCGGAACTGCCCGTTCCACTCGGTCCACAACGGCGGGAAGTTGCCCACCTGGTAGCCGCCTTCGCCCACGTCCCACGGTTCCGCGATGAGCTTGACCTGGCTGACCACCGGGTCCTGTTGGACCAGATCGAAGAACGACGACAGCCGGTCCACGTCGTGCAGCCCTCTGGCCAGGGCGGAGGCGAGATCGAACCGGAACCCGTCGACGTGCATGTCCAGGACCCAGTACCGCAGCGAGTCCATGATCAGCTGCAGGGAGTGGGGGTGCCGGACGTTGAGCGTGTTGCCGGTGCCGGTGTAGTCCATGTAGTGCTGCTCGTCGCCCTCGACGAGCCGGTAGTAGGCCTGGTTGTCGATACCGCGGAACCCGATCGTGGGCCCCATGTGGTTGCCCTCGGCGGTGTGGTTGTAGACCACGTCGAGGATCACCTCGATGTTGGCGTCGTGGAACGCCTTGACCATCGCCTTGAACTCGCTCACCGCGTCTCCGGGCTTCTCGGCGAACGCGTACTCGTTGTGCGGGGCCAGGAACCCGAAGCTGTTGTACCCCCAGTAGTTGCGGAGCCCCATGTCGATGAGCCGCTGATCCTGCATGAACTGATGGACCGGCATCAGCTCGATCGCCGTGACCCCGAGGTCGGTGAGGTAGTCGATGATCGCGGGGTGGGTCATGCCGGCATAGGTTCCGCGCATCTCGGCAGGGATGTCCGGGTGGGTGGCGGTCATGCCCTTGACGTGGGCCTCGTAGATCACCGTGTTGTGGTACTCGTGCCGGGGAGCGCGGTCGTTACCCCAGTCGAAGTAGGGGTTGATCACGACGGTGGTCATGGTGTGGCCGAGGGAGTTCTCGGTGTTGCGCCTGGTCGGATCGTCCAGGTCGTAGCTGTGCAGGCTCGGGTGGCCGTCGAACTCGCCGTCGAAGGCCTTGCCGTACGGGTCCAACAGCAGTTTCGAGGGGTCGCACCGCAACCCGTGCTCCGGCTCGTACGGTCCGTGGACGCGGAAGCCGTAGCGCTGACCCGGGGTGACGCCGAAGAGGTAGCAGTGCCAGATGTGGCCGTCGACCTCGGTCAGTTCGACGCAGGTCTCACGACCGTCCCTGTCGATCAGGCAGAGATCGACACGCTCGGCCACCTCGGAGAACAGAGAGAAGTTGGTTCCGGTCCCGTCGTACGTGGCGCCGAGGGGGAAGGCGCTACCAGGCCAGGCACGAATGAGCTCTGGGGCGGACTGCTGCGTGTCGTCGTTGGTCACAAGGCCCAACAGTAGTGGTTATCGGGACTCGAGCCGGTGTACCGGGCCCCCGACGCTCACCACCAGCCGGTCGCGGGCCCCATCTGCCGGGCGAGCTCGCCCGACGCGGACCGTACCCAGGACCCCGAGAGATGGTGGGAGTCGTGGTAGACGATGACGTTGCCCACCACGACGGGGCAGTTCCCCGCATCGCACAGACCGTCGGTCAGGTCGATGAGTCGGACCGAGTCGATCCCGGCCCCGGCGAGCGCCGCCGGGTTGATGGGCGCGACGGACCGCTCCCGGGGCATTCCGCACTCCTCGGGGGTGCCGCCGTCTCCCAGGCAGTCCCCGGCCCGGATCGGGCCACGCCCCTGATTGAGCCACGGGGTGTCGCGGATGGCGATCACGCCGATGCCCTGCTGGTCGAGTGCCCGCCACAGGTCGACGTACTGGCGTGGCGTGACATCCGGGCCCACGACCCCCACCGGCCGGGTGGCGGTGGTGAACACGAAGTCCGGTGCCAGGCCGACGAGGGCGGCCAGCGCGGCGGGAGTCCATTCGGCGCAGCTCTCGTACAGCAACTCGTCGCTGTCGGAGACCGATGCGTCGAGGGTCAACGGACACCCCATCTTGAGCAGCGTCACCACCCGGAAGCCGTAGTGGCGGCCGACCTCGTCGAGGCCGCTGATCCAGTGTTCGGCATGCGAGCCGCCGACCAGTGCGATGGTGCGGGGTGCGGTCACGTCGCCGTACACGCACATCTCGACTTCCGAGGACTCGAAGTTGGAGATGCAGCCGTCGAGGGTGCTCATGGGCAGGTCGTTGCCCACCTGCAGCAAGGAGGGGACGTAACCGACGTTCTCGGGGACCGGGACGCCGTCGAAGAACGCACGGGCCCCGGGGTGGTCCGGGTCGGTGAGTGAATCGACGTACGGCACCGCCGAGCGGGAGGCCGAGGTGGCCGTCCACCACCCGACGACGCCGAGGCTGGCCACGGCGGACACCACGACGAGGGCGGTGGCCCGGACGAAGCGCCGCTGCTCCCGCTCGGAGCGACCGGACCCCTTGCGGAGCGAGTCGCGCTTCTGGGCCGCGGGCGTGGTCCGGCTCCGCGCCCGGCTGGCCATCCGCAGGGGTCGCTCGACGTACTTCTCGGTCAGCAGGGCCAACACCACCGAGGCGGCGGTGATCACCAGCCCCGACACCAGCGTGATCTCGGCCTGGCGGTCGTAGGACAGCCAGAGGATGAGTATCGGCCAGTGCCAGAGGTACAGGGAGTACGAGATGTCGCCCAGCCGGCGGAACACCCGCCCGGACAGCAGCCAGGTGACCGGGTCCCTGCGCGGCGTCGCACGCTCACCGTCGGGGAGGTTGCCGCCGAGGATGATCAGCAGCGCGCCACCGATCGGATACCAGGCCAGGGGGCCGGGGAAGTAGGCGGCACCGTCGAAGAAGAAGCCCGTGCTCACGACCATGAACAGGCCGGCGGCCGTGGTGAGCATGCGGAGCGGCCACGGGAGGACCACCCCGGCCAACACGATGGCCACCAGACCGCCGACGAGCAGCTCCCACATCCGGGCACCGGTGTCGTAGTAGTTCCAGGGCTGGTTGACCGTCTGCCCGTACGCGGACCACCAGACCGAGGCGACGGTGCCCGCGAGCACCACTCCGAGCAACATTAGCGTGGGCGTCCCGCGCTTCACGACGAGCCGCCACACCGCGGTCAGACCCAGGACTACGGCCAGGGCCACCAGGTAGAACTGGCCCTGGACCGACATCGACCACAGGTGCTGCAGCGGCGAGATGGTCGCGTCGGCCGCCGCGTAGTCCTGGGAGGTGAGCGCGAGTTCCCAGTTCTGGTAGTAGAACAGCGAGGCGATGGTCTGCTCGAAGATCGCCGACCACTGGGTGGGGGGTTTGATGAGGATGGTCCCCACCACGGTCGCCGCCACGGTGACCACGAGCGCCGGATACAGGCGCCGGACCAGACGCTTCAGGTGGGGAAGTGGATTGAGGGGCGTACCCGGGAGGCCGGCGCCGCGCAGGAGCGATCCCAGGAAGAAGAACCCGGACAGGGTGAGGAACACATCGACGCCGCCGGAGACGCGCCCCATCCAGATGTGGAACACCACGACCAGTGCGATGGCCAGGCCGCGGAGACCGTCGATGTCGTGCCGGTAGGCCATCTTCCCGCGCCGGCGGCGAGCCGGCGGGTTCGGAGTGCTGGTGGCCACTGGCGGATACTTCCTGACGAGTCGTCCGGGCTGTGCTGGCGCCCCGGCCCTGCGAGCGCGCACACCGAAAAGCGTGGTGGCGCCGCGTCAGAGCATGGTGGAACCGGGTCCGATTACACCACAGACGGTTCACCCCGCCCGCGTTGGTACAGTCCGGCGCATGCTGAGCTCACCGCCGTGGCGCGCCGTGGGGACCCTCGCGGGAGTCGTCGGACCGGCCGTCGTCGCGCTGCTGGTGTGGGTCGTGGCCGCCCCCCGCTCGGAGTTGCTCTCGGTCGGCGGGGGGAGGGGACTGCGGCTCCCGGAGTCCGGAGCCGACGGCGGAAGTCAACTCCTGATGCTCATCGTCCTGTTGGGGGCTGCGGTGGTGTGCGCGGTCCTGTCCCTGTGGCACCGCCACCCGGGGTTGCGTCGCCCAGGGGGCGTCCTCGTCCTCGTGCTGCTGCCCGGGCTGACGTGCTCGGTCACCGCGGCCGCGGCCTCACCGGTGGCCGCGCTCCTGGCCCCGACCGCGGAGAACGCCCCGTACGGAACGGTGGTGGCACAGCCGCCCACGGCGGGGGCACTGTTCTTCGACCGCATGATCTACGGGACCACGGGGCCCTCGTGGGACTGGTTCCCGCCCGGCGCGGGGTGGCTGGCCTTCGGCGCGATGATCGCCGCGTTCACCGTGGCGGCGCTGGCCCACGTCAGCCACTCCTCGGAGTTGCGGGACGGCGTGGAGGACGTGGACGGTCTGGACGGGGTGCCCCCGGAGTCGGTGTCCCCGAACCGCCCGGACTGAGTCTCATCCGCGAGCCCCGGTGAGGACCTCGACCGGCGGCCGGAGAGTCGCGAACTGGTCGGTGATCCGCAGTCTGCGCTCGGCGAATCGGTACAGGGCGGCGGGCCGACCGCCCGAGGGTCCCGGCGGCGCGCTTCGTCCGCAGCGCACCAACTCTCCCCGCCTGGTGAGGATCCTCTGGAGGTTCGTGGGATCGACCGGGTGGCCGAGGGCGGCGGCGTAGTGCTGGGCCAGGGTGGAGAGGGTGAACTCCTCCGGAGCGAGCGCGAAACCCAGAGTGGAGTAGGAGAGCTTGGCGGCGAGGCGGGCCCGGGCGCGGGCGACGATCTCCGCGTGATCGAAGACGGTGTCGGGAAGATCGTCCACCCGGAACCACGCGGTGTCGTCGGGGATGTCCGGGTCGGCGTCACTGGGCAGGACACCGAGGAATCCTGAGGCGAAGACCCGCCGACCGGGAATCCGCGAGGGGTCGGAGAACTCCGCCACGGATTCCAGGTGGCTGAGCGAGCGCACGTCCACCTTCTCCGCGAGCTGGCGGGTGGCGGAGGTGGCCAGGTCCTCGTCGTCCCCGACCTCGCCGCCGGGCAGCGCCCACCGACCGGCCGCCGGGCCCAGCGTGTGTTGCCACAGCAACACGTGCAGGGCGTGGGAGGGGGGGTGCGCGATCCGGCGGACCTGACCCACGACGACGAGCACCTCGTGACCGGTGTTACACTTGGGCATGTTTTCGATTGTAAGTCGAAAACAAGGCCGGTGACGTACCGGTCTGCAGAACCGACCCGGGAGGGGGCAGCGATGAGTACTGCCACAGGACACGGCACCACGGTCGCACCGCGGCCGGAGAGCACCGTCGGCAGGCTGGAGTCGCCGCTGGCCGTCAGGATCCGTCACGACGGCGCGGTGTACACCGGCGTCGAGCCCGACGCCCGGTGGGCGTCGGAGATCCGCCGTCTCGCCGCCGAGCGCGACGCGGTGATCCTCGCGCACAACTACGAGGTCCCCGCCATCCAGGACATCGCGCACCACGTCGGGGATTCTCTGGCCCTGTCGCGGATCGCCGCGGAGGCCGAACAGTCGACCATCGTCTTCTGCGGGGTCCACTTCATGGCGGAGACCGCCAAGATCCTCTCGCCGGACAAGACGGTCCTCATCCCCGACGAGGCCGCGGGTTGCTCGCTGGCCGACTCCATCACCGCCGAGCAGCTGGCGGAGTGGAAGGCCGAGCACCCCGACGCCGTGGTGGTCTCCTACGTCAACACCACCGCCGCGGTCAAGGCGCTCACCGACATCTGCTGCACCAGCTCCAACGCCGTCGACGTGGTCGAGTCGATCGACCCGGATCGGGAAGTCCTGTTCCTGCCCGATCAGTTCCTCGGCGCGCACGTGCGGCGTAAGACGGGCCGCGACAACGTTCTCGTGTGGGCCGGAGAGTGTCACGTCCACGCCGCGATCAACGGCGACCAGCTCACCACCAAGTCCCGGGCGCACCCGGGCGCCGAGCTCTTCGTCCACCCCGAGTGCGGTTGCGCGACGAGCGCGCTGCACCTGGCCACCGAGGGCGCGGTCCCGGCCGATCAGGTCAAGATCCTGTCCACGGGCGGGATGGTCGACGCTGCCCGCGCCTCGGGTTCCCGCGAGGTCCTGGTGGCCACCGAGATCGGGATGATCCACCAGTTGCGCAAGGCCGCCCCGGAGATCGATTTCCTGCCGGTCAACGAGCAGGCGAGCTGCCCCTACATGAAGATGATCACCCCGGCCGCGCTGCTGCGCGCGCTCGTCGAGGGCGCGGACGAGGTCCACGTCGACCCCGCCACGGCCGAGGCCGCGCGGGGGTCGGTCGAGCGGATGATCGCGATCGGCAACCCGGGATCCGGCGAGTGACCGGCGGGGGAGAGGGCGGGGTAGCCGCCGGCGCGACCTCGCAGGCCTCCGGTGGCGACGACGACGACCTGTTCGACCCCGATACCCGGGCCGATGCTCTCCTGGCGATCCGGCGCGCCCTCGAGGAGGACCTCCGGTACGGCCCGGATGCCACCTCGCTGGCCACCGTTCCCGCGGATGCCCGGGCCACGGCCCGTCTGGTGACCCGGTCCGACGGGGTGGTGGCGGGGTTGCCGCTGATCGAACTGGTCCTCACCGAGGTGCTCGGGCCCCATGGTGACGGCTCCGTCGGAGGCGGCGCCGACTTCTCGGTGACGCTCCACGCCCGGGACGGGGACCGCGTGTCGGCCGGCGACGTGGTGGCCGAGATCAGTGCGCCGACCCGCGGTCTGCTGACCGCCGAACGGACCATTCTCAACCTCGTGTGCCACCTCTCCGGGGTGGCGACCGCGACCCGTGCCTGGGTCGACCGGCTCGAGGGCACCGGATGCGCCGTCCGCGACACCCGCAAGACCCTGCCCGGTATGCGGCTGCTGCAGAAGTACGCGGTGCGGTGCGGTGGTGGGGTCAACCACAGGCTCGGCCTCGGGGACGCCGTCCTGGTCAAGGACAACCACGTGGTGGCCGCCGGTGGGGTCCTGCCCGCCCTGGCGGCCGTCCGCGAGCGGTTCCCGGACCTGCCCTGCGAGGTCGAGGTGGATTCCCTGGAGCAGCTCGACCAGATGCTCGCCTCGGGGGTGGACCTGGTCCTGCTGGACAACTTCCCCGTCTGGCAGACGCAGATGGCGGTCCAGCGTCGCAACGCGATCTCACCCCGGACCCGGCTGGAATCGAGCGGCGGTCTGGGTCTGGACGTCGCCGCCGACTACGCGCGTTGCGGTGTCGACTTCCTCGCCGTCGGCGGACTCACCCACTCCGTGGCGGTACTGGACGTCGGTCTGGATATGTGAGGTCCGCCCCACCCGGCCGTTCTGGTGCGGTGGCGACCGCCGGGACCCGCGTAAAGTTCGTTGTCATGACGGGCTTCTGGGACACGAGCGAGAAGAGCACGCCGGCGGAACGCCGGCAGCAGCGGATGGCGGAGGCCCGCCGGCGCGTGGAGTCGGGGGAGAACAC
>NZ_JADDKI010000131.1:0-2423 GCF_015356725.1 Dietzia sp. SYD-A1 | reverse complement strand
GTCCTCGGGGCCGAAGTCCACGTCCCCCGACCGCAGCGAGGACACCGAGAGCTTGGCCGCGGCGAGCGGGGTGCGCAGGTCGTGGCCGACCGCGGACAGCAACGAGCGTCGCAGCCGGTCGGCCTCCGCCAGGGCCTGGCTGTCGGCCGCAGCCCGGGCCAGTTCCTGGTTGCGCACGAGGGCCGACGCGTGTTCGGCCACCACCGCGAGGATCCTGCGATCGTGCCCGGTGAGCCGTGGCCCGGCGAGCAGGAGCCGGTCGCCGGGTTCGGTCTCCACCGAGGTGGTCAACGAGGACTGGACCGAGGTCGTCGCCTCGGCCTCGCTCGCGGGCGGCCGCGCCCCGGCGCCGGCGACCATCGTGCCGTCCGCGCCGAGGAACGCCACCCCGTCCTGGGCGTAGACGTCGCGGACCTTCTCCAACAGCGCGTCCAGCCGGGGGGCGCGCAGTGCGGATTTGGCGAACAGGGTGAGCAGTTCGGCGTCCCGAGCGGACCGCGTGGCCTCCCGGTGCCGCCGCGCGGACTGGTCCACCAGCACGGACACGGCGATCGCCACGGCCACCATGACCAGGATCGACACCACGTTCGCGGGCTCGGCGATGGTCACGCTGTACCGCGGGTGGGTGAAGAAGAAGTTGAGCACCAGGCCCGAGACGATCGCGCACACCGCGGCCGGCCACACCCCGCCGAGCAGCGAGACCGCCAGCACTCCCACGAGGAAGAACCACCCCTGGGAGCTGAAGTCCAGCCGCTCGTCGAACAGTTGGTTGATCCCGCCCACGAGAACGGGGACGCCGATCGCTCCCGCCCAGGCGGAGGTCCGGCGGGCGGCGGGTCGCGGCGCCCCCGGGCGGCGGGTGCCCGAGGCCTCGGGGTGGGTGACCATGTGGACGTCGATCGGCCCGGAATCCTGCAGGACCGCCGACCCGATCCCCTCGTCGAACAGTCGCCGCCACCGGCTGCGGCGGGAGGTGCCCAGGACCAGCTGGGTGGCGTTGATCCCGCGCGCGAAGTCCAGCAGCGTGGTCCGGACGTCGTCACCGGCCACGGTGTGGACGGTCGCGCCCAGACTCGCCGCGACCTCGCGCACCTCCGCCATGCTGTCGCCGGGGGAGACCAGCCCGTCGCCGCGCAGCACGTGGACGATCACCAGCTCGGCCGAGGACCGGGAGGCGATGCGGCTCGCGCGCCGGACGAGGGTCACCGACTCGGGGCCGCCGGTGATGGCCACGACTACCCGCTCGCGCGCCTCCCAGGTGTCGGTGATCCGCTCGGTATCCCGGTAGCGGCCCAGCGCCTCGTCCACGCGGTCGGCCAGCCACAGCAGCGCGAGCTCGCGCAGCGCGGTGAGGTTGCCCACCCGGAAGTAATTGCCCAGGGCGGCGTCGACGCGCTCGGCCTGGTAGACCTGGCCCGCCATCAGGCGCAGGCGCAGCTGCTCGGGGCTCAGGTCCACGAGTTCGATCTCGTCCGCCGCGCGGACGACGGCGTCCGGGACCTTCTCCCGCTGCTCCGAGCCGGTGATCCGGGAGACCACGTCGTTGAGGCTCTCGAGGTGCTGGATGTTGAGCGTCGAGTGGACGTCGATCCCCGCGTCGAGCAGGTCGGCCACGTCCTGCCAGCGCTTGGCGTGCTCGAGCCCGGGCGCGTTGGTGTGGGCCAGCTCGTCGACCAGGGCGATCTGCGGGGCGCGCTCGAGGACCGCGGGCAGGTCCATCTCCGTCATCCTGGTCCCGCGGTAGGACACGGTCCGGCGCGGCACCGACTCCAGCCCCTCGAGCAGGGCGGCGGTCCCCGCCCGACCGTGGGTCTCCACCAGGCCCACCACCACGTCCGTGCCCTCCGCGACCAGGCGATGGGCGCGGTCGAGCATCTCGGTGGTCTTGCCCACGCCGGGGGCGGCCCCCAGGTAGATGTGCAGCCGCCCCCGCGTCGTTCCGGACATGGTCAGACCCTATCCCCGCGCTGCACGGCCGGGCTCCGCGCAGCCGGGAGCCGTGAGACCCAGCGCACTGTTGAGCGCACTGTTGAGTTCGGTCACCCGCACCCTCGGCTGGCCGAGGAACCCCAGCTGGCGGCCGTCGGTGTGCTCGGCCACCAGCACCTCGACGCGCTCCCGGGGCAGGCCGTTCTCCCGCGCCACCCGGTCGACCTGGATCGCGGCGTACTCGGGCGAGATGTGCGGATCGAGGCCGGAACCCGGGCCGGTGACGGCGTCGACCGGCACCTCGTCCGGGTCCACGCCCTCGCGCTGGGCGATCACCTCACGCCGGACGGTGATCCACTCCGCGAGTTCCGGGTTGGACGGCCCCAGGTGGGAGGGTGCGCCGGCGGCCGGGTCGCCGGGCGCCATGGCCGCCGCGGTCGGGTCGGCCTGGTCCCCGGACCCCACGACACGGGCGTGGAAGAACGGATCCGGCT